>NZ_JBHUSF010000003.1:0-93770 GCF_042673295.1 Rhodococcus sp. NPDC057014 | reverse complement strand
GGTGACGGGTTCATCTGCACGTCCGGTAAGGGCATGGAGTTGTACACGGAGAAGTTGATGCCTGCGGTCGCGGAGGGGGCGGCCAAGGCCGAGCGTGATGTGGCGGAGATCGACAAGATGATCGAGATCAAGATTTCGTACGACACGGATCCGGAGTTGGCGCTCGAGAACACGCGGTTCTGGGCGCCGTTGTCGTTGACGCCGGAGCAGAAGCATTCGATCGACGATCCGATCGAGATGGAGAAGGCGGCGGATGCGTTGCCGATCGAGCAGGTCGCGAAGCGGTGGATCGTGGCGTCGGATCCGGACGAGGCGGTGGCGCAGATCCGCCCGTACCTCGACGCCGGGTTGAATCATCTCGTGTTCCACGCTCCCGGGCACGATCAGAAGCGGTTCCTGGAACTCTTCGAACGCGACCTAGCCCCGCGGCTGCGAGCCCTCTCATGATCATGAGTTCCGAAGTCATCGAATCCCCGCTGTGGAAGAAACTTGCCGATCACCAGCAGGAGGTCGCCGCTCTCCATCTGCGGGAGCTGTTCGAGACCGATCCGGACCGCGGCACGGATCTGACCGTCACCGCAGCCGACTTGTATGTGGATTACAGCAAGCACCGGGTGACCCGTGAAACCATCGGACTTCTACTCGATCTCGCGTGTGCCGCCGGCGTAGAGGAACAGCGCGACTCGATGTTCGCCGGTGCACATCTCAACGTGTCCGAAGACCGGCCGGTCTTGCATACAGCGCTTCGCAGTTGCCGGGATTCCACTCTGGTCGTGGACGGCCAGGACGTCATCGGTGATGTCCACCATATCCTGGATCGTATGGGTGAGTTCACCGATCGGATCCGATCTGGAGACTGGCGCGGGGCCACCGACAAGGCCATCCGAACCGTGGTCAGTATTGGCATCGGTGGCTCGGACCTTGGTCCTGCGATGGTCTACCGTTCGCTGCGCCACTACGTCGACGGACCTGAGGTGCGATTTGTGTCGAATGTCGACCCCGCGGACTTGCTGTCTGTGTTGTCGGACCTCGATCCCGCCAGCACACTGTTCGTCGTTGTTTCCAAGACGTTCTCGACCCTGGAAACCATGACCAACGCGAAGTCTGCGCGCAGATGGCTCACCGGTGCGCTCGGCGAAGCCGCGGTCCAGCAGCACTTCGTCGCTGTATCGACCGACGCCGACCGGGTGGCCGCCTTCGGCATAGACCCGGAGAGCACCTTCGGATTCTGGGACTGGGTCGGGGGACGCTACTCGGTGGGCTCGGCCGTCGGACTTGCAGTAATGGCGGCCATCGGCCGAGAACGATTCGCGGACTTCCTCGATGGATTCCACCGGCTCGACGAGCACTTCCGGATTGCGCCGCTCGAGTCCAATGCTCCAGTGCTCCTGGGTATGCTGGGCGTCTGGTACGCCAGCTTCTTCGGCGCCGACTCACGCGCCGTGCTGCCCTACTCGAACGATCTCGCACGGTTCCCGGCGTACCTGCAGCAACTGACGATGGAATCGAACGGAAAGTCCGTCCGGGCGGACGGAACTCCGGTCACAACAGGCACCGGTGAAGTCTTCTGGGGTGAACCCGGCACCAACGGTCAGCACGCCTTCCATCAGCTCCTACACCAGGGAACACGATTGATCCCCGTTGACTTCCTGGGGTTCGCGGAACCTACCGAGGACCTGCCGACGCTCGACGGCGCGGGTTCGATGCACGGCGTGCTGACGGCGAATATGCTCGCTCAGTCGAAGGTTCTAGCATTCGGAAAGACCGCCGCCGAGATCACCGCCGACCGGACACCGTCCGAGCTCGTCCCGCACAAGGTGATGCCCGGAAACAGACCTTCGACAACCATTCTCGGAACGAAACTCACACCCTCGGCCCTCGGGCAGCTGATCGCACTTTACGAACACCAAGTCTTCGTGCAGGGAGTGGTGTGGGGTATCGACTCGTTCGATCAGTGGGGAGTTGAACTCGGGAAAACATCGGCTCTGGAATTGGCTCCCGCGCTATGGGACCTCGACCGCACCGATCATGTCGTGGATAGTTCCACGGCTGGGTTGATTCGCACCTACCGTCTGGCGAGGGGAGAACACAGTTGCCCGCTTTGATGTTGCGGCTCCCGTCACCAACTGCCGAGTCCTGGGATTGGCAGCTCTCCGCAGCATGCCGGGGTACCGAAACTACGATGTTCTTCCATTCCGACAACGAACGAGGCGAGCCCCGTGCGCGTTGAATACGCGCCGCCAAACAGCTGTGCCGAGGATGCCCAGTGCGTGCCAGGTGTCTCAACTACGCACTCGACGCATACGAACCCCACGGAATCTGGGGTGGCTACACCGAGGACGAACGAAGGAAACTCTGGCGCCGATAGGACACGCGAAGCTCATCAGCATCCATTTGGAGTGAGAATGCACGTCAACAACGGGCAAACGTCGTCGGAGTCTGTCGTCCGCGAGCGTAGCCAATCTGCTAGTGATGTACCGTGCTCAGTCCATATGGAAGAGTAGAGATCTCCCGTAATGCTGAACCATTTGACACTTGGCGCAACGAGGTACACCACTTGTGTCCAGGTGATTGGGTGCCTCGTTCGCAACAAAGCCGTAGACAGGACCCCTGGTGACTGAGACAAGCTCAATGACCCCACACGCCCCGGCACCGTCCGCGTCTGCGATGCGGCGGGTGTTGCGGCGGGCGCGGGACGGTGCCACGTTGAACGTGGACGAGGCGACGGTGTTGTTGCAGGCGCGCGGCGAGGATCTGGTGGATTTCTGTTCGTCGGCGGCGAAGGTGCGTGATGCCGGGTTGCTGGCGGCGGGCCGACCGCGGGCGGTGACGTATTCGCGGAAGGTGTTCATCCCGTTGACCCGGTTGTGCCGGGACAAGTGCCATTACTGCACGTTCGTCACGGTGCCCGGCAAGTTGCGGGCGGAGGGGCGCGGGGCGTACCTGGAACCGGACGAGGTCCTCGAGATCGCCCGGCAGGGCGCCGAATTGGGCTGCAAGGAGGCCCTGTTCACGTTGGGGGACCGGCCGGAGGAGCGGTGGCCGGAGGCCAAGCAGTGGCTCGACGAGCGGGGCTACGATTCGACGCTGGACTATCTGTGGGCGATGTCGATCCGGGTGCTCGAGGAGACCGGGCTGCTGCCGCACCTGAACCCGGGTGTGATGAGCTGGGAGGAGATCTCCCGCCTCAAGCCGGTGGCCCCGTCGATGGGGATGATGCTCGAGACCACCTCGACCCGGTTGTTCACCGACAAGGGCGAATGCCATTACGGCAGCCCGGACAAGGATCCGGCGGTGCGGTTGCGCACCCTGACCGACGCGGGGCGGCTCAGTATGGCGATGCGCGAAATCCGCAAACCGGGGGCGAGTACGACCACATCCGCAGTGCGCGGAGTACTCCAGTCCAATGCCGCCTCGCGATCCGAGGCGCTGAACTTGATTCTGCGCAGCTAGGCGTTCAACGCGGGGAAGTTCAGCTGAGGTGCTCGCCGGGCCGACGACAGGTGATGCCGCATCGCCGCTGCGGCGGACTCCGGGTTATGTGTAACGATCGCCGCGAGGATGGCCTCGTGCTCCCTGACGGAGTCGGCGCGCGGGTCCGCGCGATCGCCGTCGCGGTACTGCTGCATGACGAGCGGATAGAGCAGGCTGTCGACGAACCTGGTGAGGGTGGCCTGCCGCGCCGCCTGCTTGACCTGTTCGTGAAACGTGCGGTTGAGGTTCCAGTATTCCTCGCGCCCACCGGGTACCTGCAAGTCCCACATGCGCTTACATGTTTCGGTCATCGCGGCGATGTCTGCCTCGGTGGCGCGTTCGGCGGCCTTCGCTGCCAGTTCCGACTCCAGGACTGCGCGGGTCTCCATTATCTCGATCGCCTCGTCCACCGAGAACGTGCGAGTGCGGGCGCTGCGGTTCGCTTCGGTGGTGACATAGCCCTCTTGCGCGAGGCGCGCCAGTACCGACCGGATCGTCCCTCGTGAGACCTGGAGTTGGGTGGTGAGGCCCGACTCGGTGAGGCGTGAGCCTGGTTCGTAGTGACCGGAGAGGATCAGGGCGCGCAGGTCGTGATACGCCTGCAGCGTCCGGTTGCCGCCCGCATCGAGGCCGCCTTCGGTGTCCGGGTCTGCGCCCGCAGCTAGCACCATCGTGTGACACCTCGGGAAAGTGCGGACCCGAGGGCAGGCAGATCCCGCACCCCGGCCACGTCAGTCGGTCCAGAACGTCGATGCCACGGACCTCACAAGGTCAAGCTTCGCCGCCTGAACATCGGCCGTAAGGTCCGGATGCGACTCGACCATGGAGGCAAAACCACACTGGGTAGAGAGCGCGAGTTGACGGCAGAGACATACTTCGATGCATCGCGTAGGCGATCGAGGATCAGTTCTTCGCTCTCGACCGCTGACGTCTTCGTCGATACGAGCCCGAGGACAACAGCCTTGTCCGACGGAGTCGCGGCCAAGGGCTCGAAAGTGCCGGATCGATCGCGTCGTCGTACTCGAGCAGGAACCGATCGAACCCACTGCAGCGTGCGAATAGAGCCGCTGCAACGTAATCGTATCCACCCGCCGCCATCCACCGACCGTGACGATTTCCCCGGCAGAGATGGATGCCAAAATCGACCCCAGCCACGTCAGTGACAGAGTTCAGTAGATCGAGTCCCTCCGTGAGAATTCGATCGATCGAAATGCCCTGTCGCTCGTACCATGCCCGTGTCTCTCGCTGCACGAGAGTGGCGATCTCCGGTGCATCGATGTGGATGTAAGTGCAGCCCAGCGCTGCCAGTTCACGAACCTCCTCTCGAATGATCGCGGCGGCGTCGTCGACCATCTCGAATGCATCGCGGTAGGCGGCAGTGGAATGCTGTGGTGACCAGCGCAGTAGCATCATCAGGGGACTGGGCAGCGTCACCTTGACGGGAGTTCGAGCACGCGCTCGTGCGTAGGCGAACTCCTCCGTCACCGCCGAGCGACGGAGACGGAGCCGCTCAGTGACCACAACGGGAAGCTCCTCTTCGACAGGTCCCTGCGGGGTGTACCACGTCCGCGTCACTTCGGGCACATACTCGAGTCCGTCGATGTTCTCCGTTAACGGGCCGGTGAAGATACCGCGGCGCAGTTCGCCGTCCGTGATCACGTCCAGGCCCGCGGCTTCCTGGACGGCGATGGCAGCGTCGACCGCGCGATCCTCGATGACCTTGAACGCGTGCGTCGATAGTCGACCGTCGGCATGGTCCTGACGGGCACGGACGAGATTCGGTTGCCGTAGGAGTGATCCAACGACTTCAGCCCGGATGGGACGCGACGACATGAGTTCCTCTCACTTCAGTGAAGAATGCGTTACAGAAGCCGACGTGCGGCGTCGGCGTGCGGGTTATCGGTCGCGTGACCGTCAACCCAGGGTGGATTGTCCGGAGTAATCCCAGATGTACAGGGCTGTTTTACTTGGTCAACCAACGCTATTCGACTTCTGCAGCTTCTCGATATCTTTATGCAGTTTTGCAGTGTCGAAGTAATCTCTCCAGTGTAGAAGTCGACCGTTCTCAGCCTCCAAGACACCGGCCACGCGGATCGTCAGCAACGGTGTCCCATCCGCCGTGCAGAAGTGATCGACGCGCTCGGTCAGCACTTTGTTTCCGGACGAGGACATCAAGAGGTCCTCGACGCGCATGTGGTCGAACGAGACTGGGAATGCGCGAGCGAAGGCCACTGCCTCGTCGCGACCGACCGTTCGCGCGAGACCCACGTTCTCCCACACCGTGCGTTCGTCGAAGTATTGATCGAACGAAGACCAGAAGGCTTCAGCAGTCGGCCCAAGTGATGCGAAGTAGCTTTCGACCAACTCCTCTGCGGAGCTACCGGCGACAGTCATAATTCCCTTTCGTCGCGATTTCATGCGGGCTGACCAACGGTTTCTCCGTCGTATCGAACCGCTCCCCAGCGACCGAGTACATGACGTCCTTCCGAGTGGCAACGATTCGCGTAGAAGACCGACGGTATGTCGCCAACTGCTCCGGAGCATCGACCCTTTGACCGACGGCGAACGGCTGGCCATCCGGCACCTACTACGTCATCTGACAGACCTGAAGTTCAGCTGGCCCGGACTGGGCCCGCGACTATTGAGGGACCTCGCTTATGCGGAGTATGCGAAGTTCACGATCCTCGATGTCGAAGCGCCGCAGCACATCACTCGGGCCCGCGCTCTGACGCGGTGGTGGCGGGGCCGGCAGGACGCGATCCGCGGCGGTGACGGGTTTGGTGGCCGGTTCACCCCGGGGTTCGTCATCGATGCCCTCTACCCTCAGGATGCCGGTCCGTTCGAACGGTGTGCGCGCAGAATGCGCGGGCGGCGTTCGATCACGCACTGTCCGCGGAGATCCCGACGGTCGAGTTGCTCGTCGAGCATGCCGGTGGCGGCGACGAGACGTGTGTGAAGGAGAACGGTGTGGTGGTCTACCCGCAGATTCCGGCCGACCGGCCCGAGGCCTGACCCCAGGCCGAGGGCGCGTAGCGCGGACGGAACAGGGCATCCGAGATTGGTGGATCCGATCCGCGTTTCTCGCGGCCGCGATCAGGGCAATCCCCGCGGTCCCGATCGGGTGCACGTTGAACGAGCCATTCGCGTGGATCGCGGGTCGGGACGGAGGTGAGCGAACCCCGCCAGCCACTGGGGGTCGGTTGGCGGGGTCGCGGCACCGGCTCGAATGCGGGGGAGGGCCGGTGCAACGATGAGTGTAGAAAGTTCGGCACGACGATTCGGATGTTGTGACGCAGGACACGCCACTTTCTAGGTGGGATGTTGCGGTCGTCGGATCCGACGTACCTTCCTCATCGATGATGCGGCCCTCGGAGCATGGGTGTGCGAGCCTGTGGTGCGTGGAACAGGGTTGTCGCGCTCACTGGTGGCCACGGGATGGGTGTGCCGGATCCGCGCCGGTGGGCGTGGCGCCGGGACCTCGACCGGCCGCGTGGCTAGGGTCGGGTAGGTGAGCGGCAGCGAGCGAGTGGTGATGTTCGACATCGACGGCGGTCTGGCCGACCTGTCGGCCTTCACCCACCTCCTGACCGGCGACTCGGACGGAAGCCGCCGACAGGCGTGGCAGCGGTTCTTCGACCATGTCGGGCAGGCGGCGGTCGTCGAACCGGGCCGAGATCTGGTGGAGGCGGCGGCCGGTCTGGGGTTGGTGGTGGTGTATTCCACGACCCGGCCCGTCTCCTGCGCGGAGCAGACCCGGATATGGCTCGGGGGGAACGGATTTCCGCCCGGTCGCGCGTTGTTGTGCCGCTCCCGCAATGATGTCCGGCCGGCGGTCGAGGTCAAGGCCGGCCACTGCCGGGCCGTGGGGAAATGGTTGTCAGCGTTCGTCGACGACGAACCAGACACCGTGGACGCACTGCGTTCCGGCGGGGTGCGGGCGCACTCGTTCGACGAGTTGTCGGGCCTGCGGGTCCGCGAGCTCGAGACGGTGCTGGCCGCCGGGAGTCCCGGTGCGCGGACCGGCGACGGGACGCGCCGGCGACGGCGTCCACGCAGTACACCGCACCACCGACCGGGCCGGGTGGCCCAGAGATCGCCCTGAACCGAGACTCGACCAGACGCCGGCGATCGGTGTCGAAGCGACTCCCTAGACTCTTCACTCATGCTGACTGCCTGGGGCGATGAGAGCGGATCGCAGCCCCCGACCGCGATCCCGACATTTACCTGATCGCGACAGCGTTGTGCGACGAGGACGATGTTCCGGAGATCCGCAAAACGATGGAATCGTTGCGTCTGACGACGGAGAAGAAGGTCCATTGGCACGGCAGCAGCGCCGACCGCCGGCACGACCTGGTCGAGGCCATCGCAGCCCTCCCGCTGGCAGATCTTGTCGTCGTTCACACCGAAGCCGCGGTCTCCGACCGGCGCCACCGCAGAAAGTGCCTGGAGTATCTGCTCCCCAACCTGGCCGAGATGCCGTGCAGTCACCTCACACTCGAATCCCGCAGTCACCTCGACGCCAGCGACGTCGACATCCTGCAGAAGTTTCGGGCCCAGAAGGTGATCACCTCGTCACTGCGGGTGAACCACGCCGTCGGAATGGTCGAGCCGGCGCTCTGGGTCGCGGACATCGTGTGTGGCGCGGTGGTCCAATCCCGGGTCGGGAATCCGAGCTACCTGGCGAAACTCTCGGGTGCGGTCGACGTGCGACAGATTTGACCTGGAAACGACGCGAGCCACAGGCCTCGTCGTCCGGCGAGTTGTCCTGTGGCTCACTTCCAGCCCCACCTCGATGGGGTGGCTTCACCACGGAATATACCAATCACGTCGCATTTCTTCCAATGAAGATGCAATTCGCCTGCTCATCGGCGCAAACGGTGATGCCGACGCTAGTAGGCCCCGATATGGGCAGCCGCGTCCATAATGGTCGAGAAGGTGGCTGCAGTCGCACCGATGTCCGTGATTGCCCAGACGTGATGCGCTTTTGTACTGGTGGCCGTTCCCGGGCTGACGGCATATTCGAGTCCTTTCGCCGTCGCTGCGGATCGAACATCTTTGCCGGTGAGTTTCTTCGGACCGCCCCACTTCAATCCGTTCTGCCGAGCCCTGGCCTGTGCAGTGAGTTGGTATTCGGTGGGCGCCCCGAGCTCTAGCGCGGCGGCGCGGAGCTGCGACCGGAGCGCCAGTCGGTCCTTCTGGATGAAGCGAACTGCGGACAGTGCCCACAGCATCGAACATGCGATGAAGTGGACGAAGGGTGCCGGGTCTGGTTCCTCCGGCACCGGAATGAATTCGTAGCCGTTTGATCCGGGCGACTCGTCGAGCGCGAGGTATTGGTCGGTCAGCATTGGTGAGGCGTGGTTGAAGCCGCACAGGAAGCGGTAGATCACGTACAGATCGCGACCTCGTTCGAGATCGTTGGTCATCTCCGCGAACTTGTCGGCTTGCGTGTCAGACGACGATTCGATGTCGAGGGGATCGGTGCTCGCGACCTTGGCGGCCACCTCGCGGAGTTCTGGGCTGTCTGCGTAGCGCAGACTGGCCTGCATTGCTCGCCGGGTGGCGGGTTCCCGCGCGAGCCAGGCCTGGACGCCGTCCACGGATTGAGCTATCCACATGGCGGTAATCGAGCACTCGAAGCACGCCCTGATCGTCGGAATCGAGACCAGCACCCCGTCGGAGGCAATGTCATCGAGGGCAGCAGCCGCCAGCCGGCGCACATGATGGGCGAGGGACAGCACCCGGGTAGCCTTCGCCGGGTCGAACTGACCGCCGCTGATCACCTTGAACGAACCTCCCTGGAGGCATTCATCCCAGATGCTGACGAGTTGTTGCGCGATCGCGTCGTAGTTCGAGGGCGTTTCCGTGAGACTCACGGGCCGATGTTATCTGCGGGGTGGGACCGAACCGCTGGCAAGCCCCCAGGCGATCCGCCAACACGACTGGGACCAGAGTCTGCCGACCACCGCGACATTCTTCCCTGGCGACATCCCCTCTCGTCCGCTCAGAGTGGCTCGTCACGTTGCCGAGCACATCATGGCCCAGGTCGAGGAACCGGCCAACCTCGACAGGTGGCCCACCGTCGAGGGCCGACTGATTACGATCATCTTGATCCGGTGCGGCCTGCGCGCCACAGACGCCTGCACGTTGCCCTTCGATTGCTTGCTCCACGATGGGCAGAAAGCTGCCTACCTGCGCTACTTCAACAACAAAATGCGGCGCGAGGCCGCCGTCCCGATCGATGAGGAACTCGAAAACGAAATCCGCGCCCAGCAGCAGCGGGTTTCGGCCCGCTGGCCCGAACATCACCCGCACTTGTTCCCTGCCCTCACCCGCAACGCCGGCGGTCAGAACCCGATGACCTACTACAGCTATCGAGGCATGCTCAACTCGTGGCCGACCACCTGTGAGGTCCACGACGAGTATGGCCGTCCCGCGCACCTCACGCCACATCAGTGGCGTCACACGTTCGCCTGTCGCCTGATCAACCGGGACGTCCCCCAAGAAGTTATCCGAGTCCTGCTCGATCATGAGTCGAACCAGATGACCGCCCACTACGCCCGGCTCACCGACCAAACTGTCCGGCGCCGGTGGGAGGCGGCGACCAAGGTCAACATCAAGGGCGAAAGGGTCTCGATCGATCCGAAAGGACCACTAGCACAAGCACAATGGGCCAAGATCCGCTACAGTATGGCCACGCAGACCCTCCCCAACGGGTACTGCGGTCTGCCATTGCAGCGAACCTGTCCGCATGCCAACGCGTGCTTAACCTGCCCGGTCTTTCTCACCGGTCCGGAATTCCTGCCCGAACTGCGCGAGCAGCAGCGGCGCACTCTCACACTCATCGATGTGTCCGAACGCAACGGGCAGACTCGCATGGTCGAGATGAACCAACAGGTCATGACCAACCTGGACTGGATGATCGGTGAGGTCGAGAAGGCAGCAGCCGAGGAGGAGACAGAGCATGCGGGTTGACAACTCCCACCACATCATCGCAGCGGCTCGGCGCCGAGCGACCGCTACGCGCCGCCGAGCTGCCGCCGCCCTCCGCCGGATGGACAATGACGGACAGCCGATCTCGTTCGACGCCCTCGCTCGGGAAGCCAAGGTTTCCCGCTCCTGGCTCTATAGCCAGCCCGACCTCCGCGCGGAGGTCGAACGCCTCCGCGACCGGCGGATTCCATCACCTGCCGCCAGGCAAGTTCCCGACCGGCAACGCGCATCCGTCCCATCCCTTCGACGACGACTCGAGGTCGCGACACAACGAAACCGAGAGCTCGAGATCGAAAACCAGCAGTTGCGCGAGGCGCTCGCCATCGCCCTCGGCGAACAACGGGCGTCAGCGATCGTCGGCAGACCCCGCGACACGCCGCGGAGCAAATCTCAAACCATCATCGGACCATGCTGACTGCCGCGTCGACGACACTTCCCGCAACGTGTCCGCGCAGGTCAGCGACCCAGGAACCGCCCGAGCTGAAGATAACCGACGGCCGGTTCACCGCGAACGCCGCCTGGCTGGTCTGCGCGGTGATGGCATTCAACCTCACCCGCGCCGCCGGTACCCTCACCGGCGATCCGAAGCTGACGAGGGCGACCACCGGCACCCTCCGCCGCACCATTGTCTCGGTCCCCGCCCGCGTCGCCTTTTCCGCCCGGAGGTTGACGCTGCACCTCCCGCAGAACTGGCCGTGGGAAACAGCGTGGCGCAACCTGTTCGACAACACCATCGGTCGCACACAGCCGATCCTCGCCTAACGCCCGCGACACCTGCCCGCCCTCGACGCGAAAGTCTCAGTGGAACAACCCGACACGAGAGGTCGGACGCTCAACCATGCCCACACACCGTCCCATGCCACCCAACGAAACTCGCAGCGATCAGGCCAGCGAATCGGTGCATCCGGGCTTAAACGCGACTGTAGTACTACCGGTGCTTCGCCCCAGCCCGACGAGTCGTGTGGTGACCGCTGCGGTCCGGGGGGGCTCCGGCCGGTCGGGGTGATGACCCTGGTCGACGACGTCGATCGGGTGTATGAACCGTCGCAGCGGTTGGTTGGCCTATTGGCCGCCCGATCGTCCGGAGCTCATCATGACCCTACCGCGCAGCGTCGCCGACGTGTTGAGCACGCACACCCTCTTCGAGGTCGAGTGCATCGACCGGATGTACCTCAACGTCTACGTCCCCGGTTTGCAGTACGCCCCAGGCCTGGTCGCCTACGTGCACCGACAGCTCGGGTTGCCGGTCGCCTCCACCGCCCCGTTGGCCAGGATCACCGACCGCTTCGCTGCGGCGGTGCACCGCTTCGCCGACACCCGACACATCCCATGGGTCGACTTCGTCAAGGGTCAGCGTAAGGACGACGTCATGCACGAACACCTGCGGCAGTTCACCGCACCCGAGGGGGTGGTGTTCATCGGCCGGGCCCAGGAAAGGACACCGCTGTTCCGCACCGAGAAGCGCCGCGACGCCGCCGGCAAGAGTTATCCGTGGATCGTCAAGTCCACCGGCATCTTCAACCATTACTACTTCTATTGCGTCGACGCCGACTTCGGCCCGTTCTTCCTCAAGTTCTGCTCGTACTTTCCCTACAACGCCAAACTGTGCATCAACGGCCATCACTGGGCCCAGCGTCAGGCCGCGAGAGCCGGGCTCGGGTTCACCGCACTCGACAACGCCTTCGCCGCCGTCGACGATCCGGCCGCGCTGCAGGCGATCTGCGACCGGCTCACCGATCCACGCATCGATGCCCTGCTCCGGAAGTGGCTGGCGATTCTGCCCGATCCGTTCACCGACGCCGATCGGGACGCCGGCTACCGCTACGACCTGTCGGTGCTGCAGGCGGAGTTCTCCCTGACCCAGATGCTCGACGCCCCGGTCTCCGGGCGGGTGTTCTTCGAACAGGTCATCCGCGACAATCTCGACGTCGGTCGCCCCGATCAGGTCACGCGGTCTTCGACCGCAGGTTGATGCGCCGCGGCCCGCGTGCCACCCCGGGACGATTCCGCATCCGGGTGATCACCGAGGGCGTCACCCCGAGCCTGCACGTCGACTACAAACACACCACCATCAAGCAGTATCACAATTGCGACGTGAGGTCGCACGTAAGGAGTGGCTATGCCGATTGGAGGGTCAGCCGATGCTGAAGACGTAGCCCGGGTCAGTGTCTGAGACCTGTCCCCACCGTGACGTGCGTGACCGCTGCCGCCAGCGGCGGTCGGGTGCGAAGCTCACGGGAAAGCCCAAGAGATCCCGCTCCGTCCGGGGTCCACAGGCGAGGGGAAGGCTGGGCATGGGGTGAATGCCAGTGAACCCTCGCTGATGCCTCGTTAATTGCACATCCTGGGACGGGTTGCGACGCCAGGGTGACAGGGACCGGCCGTTGAAAGGCGGCAGGTGGCGGCCAAGGATTGTGCGCGGCCGCGTGGACACCACCGTCCCCGGGGTACAGGGGGCACCCAATCCCAGCCGTGTCTCATGCGTGTGGAACACGGAAACCCCGTCGGGGTCCGCCACGCCCTCGGGGGTGGCGGTAAGCCGGAGGTAACGAAGGCTCAACTCCCCGGCGGGTACAGGATGCCCAAAAAGCAAATGCCGGCGGCCGAAAGGCGACAGGAAGGCGAACGAGGTCGATCGGCCCTCCGCCGATCGGTTCGTATAACTGGCCGGATACCGGGCCGTGTGCCCGGGCGCGAAAGCGCGCCCACATGGGCAGGTGAGCCTTTGACGACGATCTGCCGAAACAGCTGAAACCCAAGGACAAGTTAGGCGCCTGATGGTGAACGGACCGAAGGACCTCCCGCCGGAGCTGGACCTGGACGCGGTCGATTGGGACCGGGTCGAGTGGTCCACCTGCGAGCGGGAGGTACGGCGACTGCGGCAGCGGATCTTCAAGGCGACGCAGGAGGGCGACTGGCCCAGGGTCAGAAGCCTGCAGAGGCTGATGCTGCGTTCCCGGTCGAACACGCTGGTGAGCGTGCGGCAGGTGACGCAGCGCAATGCTGGGCGCAAGACCGCGGGGATCGACGGGGAGGTTGCGTTGACCTCCGAGGCGCGGGCGGATGTGGCGGTGCGCGTGCACTCGAGCATCCAGACCTGGGAGCCCTCCGCGGTCAAGCGCGTGTACATACCGAAGGCATCAAACCGTGCGAAGCTGAGGCCGCTCGGGATTCCGGTGATAATGGATCGGTGTCACCAATCTCGGGTGCGTAACGCACTCGAGCCCGAGTGGGAAGCCCGGTTCGAACCACGCTCGTATGGGTTCCGGCCGGGCCGCAGCTGCCAGGACGCGATCGGCGCGATCTACGCAACGTGCAAAGGCCCTCGGGCCAAGCGCGTGTGGGCGCTCGACGCGGACCTGGCCTCGGCGTTCGACAGAATCGATCATTCCCGGCTACTCGACGAGCTCGGATCGTTCCCGGCCAGGGAAATGGTCCGGAAGTGGCTCAAGGCCGGGGTGATAGCTCAGCGGTGCAGGACTCGAAGTGCACCAACGAAAGGACACACATGTCCGGCAACAAAGAGCGCAATCGAGAACGGCGGGTTCGCGCCGACCGAGGAGGGTTCTCCTCAGGGCGGTGTGATCAGTCCGTTGTTGATGAACGTCGCGTTGCACGGGCTGGAGGAGGCCGCCGGGGTGCGGTACGCGCCCGGAACTCGTTCCAGGCACACACGGCCAGGCACCCCGGTCGTGATCAGATACGCCGACGACCTGGTCGCGCTCTGCCACACCCGGCAGCAGGCCGAACAGGTCAAGGCGCGGCTCGCGGAATGGCTGGCGCCCAGGGGCCTGTTCTTCAACGAGGGCAAGACGCAGATCGTGCACCTCGGTGAGGAAGGATTCGATTTCCTGGGGTTCAACGTCCGCCGTTACCACTCCAAGCTGCTGATCAAGCCGAGCAAGGCGGCCATCAGGCGGCTCCGGCAACGGCTCGCGTCCGAAATCCGCGCACTGCGCGGATCGAATGCGGCGGCGGTCATCGCCAAGCTCAATCCGATCATTCGGGGTTGGGCAGCCTATTACCGGGGTGTGGTGTCGTCCAAGGTGTTCCACACGCTGGATCATCAGATGTGGAAACTCACCTACAAATGGGCGACATGGCACCACAACAACAAGCCGAAGCAGTGGACCGTCGACCACTACTTCGGCAGGCACAACAGGTTCAGAAACGATCGGTGGGTATTCGGCGACCCCGGAAGTGACGCCTACCTGATCAAATTTTCCTGGACCGACATTGTTCGGCACGTCATGGTCCAGGGCGCGGCCTCACCAGATGATCCCGCCCTGGCCGACTACTGGGCCGAGCGGCGACGAAAGGTCAAGCCCCCGTTGGACAACTACACTCTGCGCCTGCTCGCCAGGCAGGACGCGCGCTGTCCGCTCTGCGGGGACCACCTGCTCACCGCCGAACAGCCGCCACAATCCCCGACCGAATGAGAGCGCTGGTGGCTGCACGTCACCCGTCAGGCAATAGCCGCGGACTACCTCGTCCACCTCGGGCGACCGGCCCCACCGCACAATGATCCAACCCGCCTCGTGCACGCCTCCTGCCGACGCGGGCTCCATGCCCGCCGAGGTCGGAAACCAGCACAGTCAACCTGCACGCCCTCGCGGCTTGCTTGAGCCGTATGCCGCGATGAGTGGCACGTACGGTTCTGAGGGGGATCGGCGGGGCAACCCGCCGGTCCTACCCGGCGGAAGGACGGGCGCTGCGCACCGAAACCACCATCAACGACACCCGCGATTTCCACCTCGGGAAACGACTGACACATCTGCCCGCCCTGCAGGAGATCGGCTTTCACGCCAACCGACGCCTGCTGCGCGTCCAACGACTCAGTCACGACCCGATCACCGGTGCCGACGCCCTCACCACGATCACCGGGCCCGTCACCACCGCCGCCGGCACCCGAGTGCCGGGACTGCGATTCGCCGACGGGCGCAGCCACGCCCTGCTGTCTGCGCTGCTGGTCTTCCGGCTGCACCCGAACGGTTTCATTAACAAGGACCTGCGCAACCTCACCGGCGAGCTGCGCGGACTCGACCCGGGCACGGTGTCCACCGGGCCGATGACCTACGACCTGCGCCGCCTGAAGGCCCGCAACCTCATTGTTCGGATCGAAGGCCCCCACCGCTACCAGGTCACCGACCTCGGACTCGACACCGCGAAGCTCCTCACCTGTGTCCACGATCGGGTCCTACGCACGGGTCTGGCCGAACTTGCCGCCCCGACAACCACTCTCGGCCGCCTGCGAGCAGCTGCCACCGCGTACCGCATCGCCGTCGACACCCTTACCGACACAGCGCAACTCGCGGCCTGAAATATCAAGCAGTCGAACATGACCCGAACTCCTCAAACTTGACTCAATAATCTGGCTACGCCGCTTTTAGCTACCTAGGTGAACACGACGGTGGCATCGACGGGCTGCTCATCCGTGAACAGGGTGAATTGGCCAACTACGCCCAGCGTGCAGCCTACGATTGGGTCGAGCTTCCTATTCCTGTAATTGCCGCAATCTCGGGCAATTGCTTCGGAGGGGGACTACAGATCGCGCTCGGCGCCGATATACGTATCGCGTCTCCGGACGCGAAGTTGTCGATCATGGAGGTCAAGTGGGGACTTGTGCCCGACATGGCCATCACCCAGACACTCCCACGGATAGACGGTATCGATGTCGCCAAGGAACTGACCTTCACCGGACGCATCGTTACCGGTGATGAGGCCAGAACCCTCGGTCTAGTGACCCGCACCGACGATGAACCACTCGCCGCAGCGCTCGCGCTAGCTCGTGAGATCGCAGGAAAGTCTCCTCACGCGGTACGTGCAGCAAAACGACTCTACGACGAAACCTGGACAGGCGCAGATCCTTACGCTGCACTTGTTCTCGAGAGTGAATTGCAGACCGGCCTGTTGGATACCCCCAACCAGGCGGAGGCCGTTGCTGCCGGCCTCGCCAAGCGGACTCCCACGTTCGCCGACCCGGACTGACATATGGGCGGTGGCGCCGAGCCACGTGCCACAGATGCGGCCCCGCCGCGAGCGTTCTCGTCCGATTTGATGAAGGCTTGCCGGACCATTCGCCGCAATCAGTAGGGGCTCGTTCCGGCGCGAATAACCCGGATCAGACCATGCTCCGCTTCGGAGTACTTCTTGCTCCCGCCGTGTCCTACCGCGCATCCGCGATGTAACAGATGCTTTGTGAGCGCCACCACATTGCTTGGTGGCATTTACAAAGCAAAGGAGCTTGCAATGGGCATCAAACCAACTCTTCAGCGGATCCTGGTATTCGGCGCGAACGGTCACATCGGGGGTCCTGCCGCCAGCGCCATCCGACGTGACGCGCCCGACACCTCGCTGAGACTCGTCACACATCGGGCGAGTACCGCAGAGGAATTGGGGAAGCAGTTTCCCGAGGCCGAGGTGGTCATTGCAGACTATTTCGATCTTCCGGCGTTGATCCGTGCCTTCGACGGTGTCGACGGATGTTTCATTGTCACCCCAGACTTTCTGGATGAAGACGTAGCTATGACCAATGTCGTCGCCGCCGCGCGACACCATGGCACTCTTCGCCATCTGGTTCGGCTCGTTGCCGACCCCATCGGCATGACACTGGAACGAGTCCCCGCTGCCCTCATGGCGGTCGGCGGTGGGACCGCTGTACAGCACCTTCGCGCGAAGGCGATCCTCGATCGCAGCGGGCTCCCGGTCACCTACGTCAACAACGCCGCGTACTTCATGGACAACTTCCTGTCGTTCTTCGCGCCTCCGATCCAGCAATTCCGAAAGCTTGTCGTCCCGCGCAACAGGCGCATGGGATTCCTCGACACCACGGATACGGGCGAATGCGCCGCCGCGCTGCTCGTCTCCGACAACGATGTGCACATCGGTCAGATCTACCATCTCGACAACGGACACGACGTCATGCGTTTCGACGAGGTCGCCGAGCTCGCATCGCAGGTACTCGGAGAGACGATCACGTACGACGGCACTGATGAGGGGTTCGAAAAGTACTGCGGCGAAGCGATCCGGGCGTACATCGGCGAACCCGATGCGGTCCAGTACTACCTGGACTACTTCCAATTCGAACAGGATAACGAAACAGGGTGGCGCAAGTCCGATATCGTCGAGTACCTGCTCGGGCGGCCTGCGAAGCGGTTGGAGACCTGGCTGGGAGAGAATCGCGAAGCGGTTTTGGGGATTGCGCCTACCGCGTAAGCCTCGATATCCTGAGTGCAGGGCGGGGATCGTTCTCAGCGGCAACGTTTCCCGCCTTGTCTCATGGAGGTATAACCCAAATGTCGGCGCGACGATCGCACGAGCTTGGTGACCAAACGGAACAGCTCCTACGCCGCGTGGCCGTTGGCCTCTTGGCCGATCTCGATTCGCTATCGACGAAGATCAGCACCAACGTGTCGAAACATCAGCTACCGCCGGCGTCGCTGAACGACACCGCCTATCTGGATGTGCTGCACCGCTCCACAAGTGTGAATGTTGGTGCGTTCCTTTCGACGCTGGCGTACGGGGTCCCCGCGGATTCAGTGGATCCGCCGGAGGGGGCCTTGGAACTTGTGGACCATATCGCATGCAACCCAGAGGGCTTGCCCACACTACTGCGCATCTACAGGCTCGGCGCAGCCGAGTCATGGCAGCAGTTCGCCACATACTTGGGTGAGAATGTGCACGACGCCGCGACGCTGGCAAAGCTGGTACTGGTGGCAAGCGAGCACCTCAACACCTACGCGGACCATGTCGTGCAGTGCCTGAGTGAAAGATGGGGCGAGCGCAGTCGAGAAGCAGCTCGCAGTGGACGCAGACGCGAAGCCGTGCTGAGAGCGCTCCTGGCAGGTGAGAACGTGGACGCCGACGAACTCGCGCACCCGCTGGACCGCTTTCATGTTGCGATCGCGCTACGGCGCTGTGCTAATACTGCAACGGCACTTGCTTGACAGGTAGACGATACTGGTTGTGTGGTCCTCGATCTGGTTGCTGCCGAGTTGGAAGCGTTGCATGAGCGGATCTCCGGTCGGTTCGCCCGGTCGGAGCCGCGGTCCCGGGTCCGTGAATATGTGACGGGTTTGGTTGCGGGTCTGGAACGCAAGAACGGGTGGACCCTCGCCGAGCGGGCCGGCGAAATGAGCCCGGACGGGATGCAACGGCTGCTGCGGCGGGCGGACTGGGACGTCGACGGGGTCCGCGACGACGTCCGTGACTACGTGGTCGAACGCCTCGGCGATCCGGCCGGTGTGTTGATCGTCGATGACACCGGATTCTTGAAGAAGGGCACCCGCTCGGCCGGGGTGCAACGCCAGTACTCGGGCACCGCCGGGCGGGTGGAAAATTGTCAGATCGGGGTGTTCCTCGCCTACGCGAGCACGGCCGGGCACGCGCTCATCGACCGGGAGCTGTACCTGCCCGAGTCGTGGACCTCCGACCGGGACCGGTGCCGCGCCGCCGGGATCGGTGACGAGGTGGAGTTCGCGACCAAACCGAGACTGGCGCAACACATGATCGAACGCGCCCTCGACGCCCGGGTCCCGTTCTCCTGGGTCACCGCCGACGAGGCCTACGGGCAGGTGAAGTACCTGCGGGTCTGGCTCGAGGAACGCGATGTTTCGTATGTGTTGGCTACCCGGTGCAACGACGATGTGTTCACCCCGCACGGTCGCGCCGGTCGCGCCGACGAGATGATCGCCGCGGTCCCGGCAAAGCAGTGGCGCCGGATCTCCGTCGGCGACGGCGCACACGGGCCGCGGGAGTATTCCTGGGTGCGGATCCCGATCCGGATCGCCTGGGCACCCGGGCGCGGGCACTGGCTGCTCGCCCGCCGATCCCTCTCCGATCCGACCGAGATCGCGTACTACATCTGCGCCGGACCCCGCCGCACCACGCTCACCGAACTCGCCACCATCGCCGGCTCCCGGTGGCGGGTCGAGGAATGCTTCCAGCAGGCCAAGAACGAGGCCGGCCTCGACCAGTACCAGGTACGGACCTACCGGGCCTGGTACGCCCACATCACCTTGTCGATGCTCGCCCTCGCCTGGCTCGCCGGAACGAAAACCGAAGCGGTAAAGGGGGAATCGGGATCGAAGATCAGGGCATGATCGCGTACACGCTACCCGAGATCCGCCGCCTGCTCGTGCAACTGATCCTGCGACACGCCCACCCGGACGAGCACATCTGGTCCTGGTCGAACTGGCGACGGCGCCGACAACACCAGGCCCGCACCTCCCACTACCGACGTCGCGGACACCTCCCATAAGTGCCGTTGCAGTACTAATACACGGTCCGATTCGCCTGCTCGATTGGGTGAGATCGTTCGTCGTCTGCTCCCCGGCGTCCCGTGGGTCGACCTCGAAGGCTACGACGGAACTCAAATGTTGTGGATATCGCCAACCGCACCGCCGGATCATGAATTGCTTCACCGACTCGGCGCTTCGGTCGGTCCAGGAAAGCTCGTAGCGGTGTCCGATGTCGCTACCGGACGTGAGGGATTCGTCGCGGTTGCCCGCGAGGCTCGTGACACCCTGCACGTTCTCGAAAGGCTTCACCCGGCCGGCGGGGCAGTGACATTTCGGCAGGCGGCGCTACTCGTCACACTTCTCGCCGAGCCCGATCGCGCTCGGCGATTCGCAGAAGTGATACTCGGGCCGTTGTCCGCTCGAACCGACGACGCCGAGCGAATGAGGACTACCCTTCGGGCCTACTTCGGCTGTGGGGGAAGCAAGATCGCGGCAAGCTCGGTATTGCACCTTCACGAGAAGACGGTGGCCTATCGACTCCGCCGTGCCACTAATCTACTCGGAGTCTCGATCGACGAACACCGCCTCGATCTGGAGGCCGCGCTATCCGTGTTCGCAGCGATGTCATAGCCGCGCACACGGGTCGACTAATTCGTAGCGCGCCCCAACCAGTCATGAAACACATCCTGTGTGTCCGCACCCGACGGCCGCGGACCGGACGGCGCGGACGCAGGGGTCCGGGAAAAGCGCGGCGCCGGTGCAGGCTGACGCACACCGTCGACCTCGGTGATGATCGCGCGGTGCACCATGTGCGGCTCCGAGGCGACCTCGTCCAGCGACAGGACGGGCGAGACGCAGGCGTCGGTGCCGGAAAACATGGCACACCAGTGATCTCGATCCTTGCTCGCAATCACATCCGAGAGATGTTTGCGGAGGACCGGCCACTGATCGCGGTCATTCTGTTCGGGCAGAACGTCGGCGCTCAGTCCCAGTCCGTCGAGCAGCTGCGCATAGAACTGCGGCTCCAGCGCACCCACGGCGATCCACTTGCCGTCAGCACACTGATAAGTGTCATAGAAGGGAGCACCGCCATCGAGCAAGTTGACGCCACGCTGGTCGGTCCAGACCCCTGCACTGCGCATCGCCCAAACCATCTGCATCAGGACGCTTGTGCCATCGACCATGGCAGCATCGATGACCTGACCGAAACCGGAGGTCTGCCTCTCGAACAGTGCGGAGAGGATGCCCACGAGAAGAAGCATCGATCCACCGCCGAAGTCACCCACCAGGTTGAGGGGTGCGACCGGTTTGTTCCCGGCAGTTCCGATCGAATGCAGTGCGCCGCTGAGGGCGATGTAGTTGATGTCGTGCCCTGCCCGGGAGCTCAAGGGGCCGCTCTGTCCCCATCCCGTCATGCGCGCGTAGATGAGTCGCGGATTCACACCCGCGCACTCGTCCGGGCCGACACCCAGGCGCTCTGCAGTCCCAGGCCGAAAGCCCTCGATCATGACATCGGTGACAGCGGCGAGCGCGAGGACCTCCTCGCGGCCCTTGGGCGACTTCAGATCGACATGGACGGACCGTCGGTTGCGAAGCATTTGGTCGGGATGCCCACCGACAATATCCAGCCCGCCCGACGGACGCTCGACCCGCACCACGTCGGCGCCGAGGTCACCGAGGATCATTGCAGCGTGGGGAGCTGGGCCGATTCCGGCCAGCTCGAGTACTTTCAAACCCTGAAGTGGTCCAACCATCGTTTGTGCCTTTCATGTCGAAGCGAGCTGCTCATGGCGTGCGCGGATCCGCTGGAGGGGTGGCGGACTCGAACTTTCTAGGTACGAGGCTCGGTCGAAGGGATAGGAGGTCTGCCCGCGTGGTGCTACCCGGGAATTGCTGAGGCGACACTTCCATGATTGCGCTACCGGAGTTGTGGTCCACCCTCTGGATCGGAAGATCGGTGAGAGAGACGCTTCTTCGTTCGATCCTCCGACCAGGACTTTGCGCTGAAGCCGTCTCCGCGGTGTGAGCCCGGAGAGTTACGAACTGGCGGAAATACTTGACGTGTTCTTCATCGACCAGCCCCGGTAGCAGCAGCAACCAACATCGTGCAATCCGAACAGGCGAACGGCGTGCGCCGACTGTCAAGTGCCGGACGCCATACGACAGATCTACAACCAACCGCGCGACATCGTCAGGGTCGACGTCATCGCGAAGATCCGCCTGTGAGATCGCTCGACAGACGAGGTCTCGGATCGCGGTCACCAGCGTGGTCAATATCGGAGCGATGTCAGAAAGACAGTCTCCGACTTCGGCCGACAATCTGAACGCACTCTGGATAAGGGTGTTCCGCTCACCCGCCACAGCGACCACGAAGGAAATGTCGATCAGCGCTTCGAGGGCCGGCGACCGTGCCTGTAGGGGACTCGTACACAGAGTGACGAGCTGGAGTATGCCTTCCTCGACCACGGCTCGCGCGAGCGATATCTTGGACGGGTAGTGGCAGTACACGGCGCCTTTGGTCAACTGCAGGCCTTCCGCGATGCCTCGGATCGTGGTTCTGGAGTGGCCCAATCGTCCGAACTCCTGCGCCGCCACGTTGCGAATCTGCAGTGCGGTCCCGTCCAGGGGGTTGCACCTGGGCATCACCGGTCACCAGTCACGATTGGAGCCAGAATGAGCGCTCGTTGGTCCGCAATCGTGCGGAGTGGTAGTTTCGGACTCCTTTTGGATAGACGAATGACGAAGAAAGAGCAATCATTCTGATGTACAAAAGAAAGAGCTGAGTTCGCGATCCCACATCCTGTGCGAGTCGCGCGGGACCCCGAAGAAATAAATGTGCAAGTGTGATCATTACCTGGACGAAGAGAGCAATCATTTGTAACCGTCTTGTTCTGGAGTTCCGGACCGCACGCGAACGTCGGGTGGTAGGTGAGCAAGTCCTCGGCCCTTCGGCTGTCGGCTTTCGGCGCGTCGAAAGGCCGAGGACTGCTTCGTAGTCGATCCCTACGTCGCCACAGTCGAAGGCACCATGAGTTCTTGGAAAAGAGACTGCGTGCGGAACAGCTCGGCGTGGGCCTGCGTAACGATACGTCGTACTAGGTCGCCGGCAGTGGGGATGTCCTCGATGAGACCCTGCACCATTCCGACAGTCCATATTCCGGCCTCGGGGTCGCCGAGCTCGTAGACCTTGCGGCCACGGACGCCGGCAACCAACTCCCGAACGTCGGGGAACTGTCCGCCTCGATCGAGGATGTCGACTACTTCACGGCTGACGGTGTTACTGGATACGCGAGCAGAGTTGCGCAGTGGCCGGAAGATGAGTTCGGTATCTCGCTCATCGGCGGCAACAATTGCATCCTTGATATTCTGGTGAATCGGAGATTCGGCCGTACACATGAATCGTGTTCCCATGTTGATACCGTCGGCGCCGAGTACCAGGGCTGCGGCCAGACCGCGACCGTCAGCGAAACCGCCCGACGCGATCATCGGAATAGTCAGCTCACGTGCCGCGGTGGGAATCAGAACAAGGCCGGGTATGTCGTCCTCACCAGGATGCCCGGCGCACTCGAACCCGTCGATACTGACCGCGTCGACTCCCACCCGTTCGGCTTTGATGGCGTGCCGGACGCTGGTGCATTTGTGCAGAACCTTGACGCCGTGTTCCTTGAACAGCTCAATGTGAGGTTCAGGATTGGATCCTGCTGTTTCGACGATCGTGATTCCCGCATCGATGATCGCGCGCCGGTACTCGTCGTAAGGCGGCGGTGTGATCGAGGGGAGGATGGTCAGGTTGACCCCGATCGGCTTGTCCGTGAGGGCTCGCGCCCGTTCGATCTCTGCGACGAGATTCTGGGGAGTGGGTTGAGTCAACGCGGTGATCATGCCCAGGCCGCCGGCCTCGGAGACCGCGGCGGCAAGTGCGGCCCGACCCACCCATTGCATTCCGCCCTGCACGATCGGGTGCTCGACACCGAAGGCTTCGGTGAACTTCGTGGTCAGTGTGGTGTTGGTCATCGTCCTGGCCCTACTCGAGGATTCCGCCCGTGGCGGCGACGGCTTCCAGCGACGCCGGGGGCCGCAGGTGATCGCCATAGCGGTCGGCGAGTTCGTGTGCGCGTATCACGAACCCCGCCGGTCCACCGGGGTGGCCGTTGATGTATTGAACGACGCCGCCGGTCCACGACGGGTATCCGATGCCCAACAGCGATCCGACATTGGCGTCGGCGACCGAAGTCAGTACACCTTCATCGAAGCAACGCACGGTCTCGATTGCCTCGGCGAACAGCAACCGCTCCTGCAGATCGACAAACGGGATCGACACCTCGGGTTTGGTGAATTCGGTCCGCAACCCGGGCCAGAGGCCGAGACGGGTGCCGTTGTCGTCGTAGTCGTAGAACCCGGCACCGGCCGCCCGGCCGGGGCGCCCGAACTGTTCCACAAGTTTGTCGATCACAGCCTCGCTGTGATGAGGTGTCCACGGCTCGCCGGCCGCCTCGGTGGCGGCTCGGGTCTCGAGGCGGATCTTGCGCACGAGCCGTGCGGTTAGCTCATCGATGAGCTGTAGTGGTCCGGCGAGGTACCCGATTTGAAGTGCGGCTTGCTCTACGGTGGCCGGGTCGACGCCTTCCGCTACGGCACCGACCGCCTCGTTCAGAAAGGCGATGATGACGCGGGTGGTGAAGAAGCCACGGCTGTCGTTGACAACGATCGGGGTCTTACGAATTTGCCGGGCGTAGTCGAAGGTTCGCGCAAGTGTTTCGTCCGATGTGTTCTGTCCGCGAATGATTTCGACCAACGGCATTTTGTCGGCGGGTGAGAAGAAGTGAAGTCCGATGAACTTGTCCTGCTTTTTCACTTCCTCCGCGAGGTCGGAGATGGGGAGGGTCGAGGTGTTGGACGCGAGTATCGCGTCCGGGTCGACGATATCCTGAATTTCCTGGAAGACACTCTGTTTGAGGCCGGGGTCTTCGAAGACCGCCTCGATGACGAAGTCCACTCCTGCGAAGTCGGTAGGGTCGTCGGTGGGGTGAATGCGGTCGAGGAGTGCTTGCGAGGTGGTTTCGTCGGTTCGCCCGGCTTTGAGTGCCTTCGCTTCCACGCTCTGCGCGTACTTCTTCCCGCGCTCGGCGGCCTCGAGTGTGGTGTCCTTGAGGACGACGTGAATTCCCGCCTTGGCGGAAACGTAGGCGATACCCGCACCCATCATGCCGGCGCCCAGGACCCCGACTTTGGTTACCGGAACTCGATCGATACCGTCGGGCCGGCTCTCTCCCGAGTTGATCCGCGCGAGGTCGAAAAAGTTCGCCTTGATCATATTGGACGAGACCTGGTCGGTGGCGAGGCTGACGAAGTAGCGAGTCTCGATCAACGACGCGGTGTCGAAGTCGACCTGGGCACCCTCGACAGCAGCTGCAAGAATAGCGCGCGGTGCGGAAAGCGGTGCTCCTCGAAGTTGCTTGCGCAGGAGGGCAGGAAGTGCCGGAAGATTGGCGGCGAAGACCGGATCAGCAGGTGTGCCGCCGGGGATCTTGTGCTTCTCGAGATCCCAAGGCTGCCGGGCGTCGGGGTGAGCCTGAATCCAGGATTTCGCGGCGGGCAGCAGATCGTCTGCTGAGGTGACGAGTTCGTCGATCAGCCCGAGTTCGGCGGCCTGGGCGGCGCCGCGGCGCTGTCCATGCAACAGGAGTGCAGTCAACGCCTTCTGAATGCCGAGCAGACGGACCGTGCGTACGATGCCGCCGGCTCCGGGCAGCAGGCCCAAGGTCACTTCGGGCAGGCCGACCACGACCGCGCGGTGGTCCACGGCGATGCGGTGATGTGCGGCGAGGGCGATTTCGAGTCCGCCGCCGAGTGCGGCGCCATTGATCGCCGCGACGACGGGACGGTTGAGGGTTTCCAGTCGCCGGAGCTGCGACTTCAGCCCGTTGGCGAAGTCGGTGAACTTCTGTGCGTCGCCGGGGCCGGCGGTGACCAGGTCATTCAGGTCGCCCCCAGCGAAGAACGTATTCTTGGCCGAGGCCAGGACCACGCCCGTGACCGAGTCGATTTCGGCTTCGAGCCGATCGAGGACGGTATTCATCGAGGAGAAGTAGTTGGCATTCATCGTGTTCGCCGACTGATTCGGGTCGTCGAAGGTGAGGACGACGACCCCGTCGGTATCCTGCTGCCAGCGGATGGTTTCAGTGCTGTTCATGATGGCTCGGTCCTCAGATTCGCTCGATGATGGTGGCGATGCCCATGCCGCCGGCGACGCACAGCGTGACGAGGGCGCGTCGGTCACCGCGTCGCTCCAGCTCGTCGATGACGGTTCCCACGAGCATCGCGCCCGTGGCACCGAGGGGGTGACCCATTGCGATGGATCCACCGTTGACGTTCAGTTTCTCGTCGGGAATGTTGAGGTCCTTCTGGAACTTGAGGACCACCGAGGCGAAGGCCTCGTTCAGCTCGAACAGGTCGATGTCGTCGACAGAGAGTCCTGCGAGATCGAGCGCCTTCTGAGTTGCCGGTGTCGGGCCTGTGAGCATGATGGTCGGGTCGGCTCCGGTTACCGCGGTGGCGACTATGCGGGCGCGAGGAAGCAGCCCGAACTTTTCGCCTGCCGATTCGGTTCCGACCAGAATCACCGCTGCGCCGTCGACGATGCCGGAACTGTTGCCGCCGTGGTGAACGTGGTTGATCTTCTCGACGGCTGTGTATTTCTGGAGGGCGACGGCGTTGAAACCGCCGGCCTCGCCGAGTCCGGCAAAGGCAGGTTTGAGTCCTGCGAGCGATTCGAGTGTGGTGGCGGGACGTCGATGTTCGTCGTGGTCGAGGAGAGTGATGCCGTTCATGTCCTTCACCGGTACGACGGACTTGGCGAAGTATCCGCCGGACCATGCGCGCTCGGCGCGGGTCTGTGATCGAACGGCGTAGCCATCGACATCCTCACGCGTGAAGCCCTCGATTGTCGCGATCAGGTCGGCACCGATGCCCTGTGGGGCGAAATGCAGGTCGTAGTTGGTAGTCGGGTCGTTGAACAGTGCTCCGCCGTCGGAACCCATCGGTACCCGCGACATCGATTCCACACCGCCGGCGATGACCAACTGTTCGAACCCGGACCGAACCTTCTGTGCGGCCAGATTGGTTGCCTCGAGCCCGGAAGCGCAGAATCGATTGATCTGGATGCCGGCGACGGTGTTCGGCAGCCCCGCCGCGAGTGCAGCGGCGCGGGCGATGACGCCACCCTGGTCACCGACAGGGGAGACGACTCCGAGCACGATGTCGTCGACAGCCGTCGGGTCGAGCTGAGGGAAGCGTACGGAGAGTTCACGAATCAGCCCGACCACGAGATCGACAGGCTTCACCCCGTGAAGGGCGCCCCGTTTGCCCTTTCCGCGGGGCGTTCGAATCGCCTCGTATACAAATGCTTGTTCTGACACAGTTGTGGCCCTCCTGGCAGTTGGCGTGTGCTACATCGCATGGATGGTGTGGTCGATCGACGGACGACGCCGCAGATCCGTGGATTGTGTACGCAACCAGCACAAGTAGGGCGCGCACGGTGCGATTCAGCGTAGATCCCTGGCTGCAACCAGTCAAGACTGACTGTTAATGTCTGTAGGCATGTCTGAGGGCTGGCCGTCGACGCGCCGGATCCGGGGTATCGGTGTCGACGGAGCGGCTGTCCTGTGTCAGCGAATCGTCCTTGAGGCCGACGCGGACCTGGGGTGAGGAATCTCGAGTGGCGAACTTGGTCTTGGTCAAGGCTGCTGGCAGACCGGGGATCCGGAGAATTTCGCCATTGGATCTTGCTTGATTCACGTGAGTGGCCGCGGTGGAGGATCTGCGAAACGCGGATGACGGCGTCGAGGCAGATCGCTGCATCCGCATCGAAAAAGCCCAGCTCAACCAGCCATACATGGCCCTCTGCGCACTCGGCAGCAGCTTCGCTTACGTGCTCCCATCCAGCCCGAACGATCAGAATGCGAGCAAACCGTAGTGGCAGGCGAGCAGCACGAGCAAGATTCAGTGACAAAAAGGACGATCAACTGTCACAGGACGGCGGTGGCGCAGAGGCGGTGCCGGTGCAGCAAGAAGGCTGTGGGTCCTCGTCGCACTTGTCGCCGAGTTGTCTCGTAACCTGCGGTTTCGCGCAGCTTTCTCACCGTTCTGTCGGTGGCTTTGTCATCGAAAGGTCGCTGTCCTCGGGCAAGGGCCCGTTTCTACCGCTCGGCGGAGCCTGCCGCCCAATACGCATGAGTCGCTGACCTGGAGGTTTGTTAGTCATCCGGTTTGCCGACGACGAGTTGGCGACAGAATCGTGAGAAGGGCGAGAGTAGCGTGAGAACCTGCAAAGGCATCGGTGCACCTCAGTGCGCTCACATCCCGTGACGTGCCCGCATGTCGTTGAAGACTGATGCCACACGTACGACGTCTCCGGTTGTGGGGGCATGAATCATCTGCCCGTTCCCGATGTAAATGGCGACGTGGCCGGGACCGTTGGGGCCCCAGTTCCCGAACAGCAGGTCGCCGGGCACTGCCTCCGAGAGGGGCCGTTCGACCCCGACGTTCCATTGGGTTTCCGAGGTGCGGGGCAATGTGACCTGGCCGGCGGTTGCGGTGTATATCGCGTACGACGTCAGGCCGGAGCAGTCGAATCCGCCCTGGGACGGTCCGTGGATGTTACCGCCGCCCCACACGTAGGGAAGGCCGAGGAAGTTCATGGCGCTTTCGACCACCCGCGCGCCCAGCTCGGACAGGACCGGTCCGCCGAAGGGGGAGAGCAGTCGGGCGAAGTAGTCCTGCGATGCACGGATCTTTGCGACGTACGGTTTGGTCTGGTTCTCGTAGTCGGGACTGCCGGAGGGCATGCCGCCGGACGCGAGCACGGCGCCTGCCCCGGCGTTGTAGCCGGCGATCGCGAGGTCGAGCGTGTCCCCACGGACTCGTCCTTGGTGCTTCCATGTGTCGATCTGGTTGTACATGTCGCACAACAGCTGTCCCGACGCCATGACAGAGTCCGCGACGCCGAGGATGTCGGCGGTGCCGTCGCCGTCGGCGTCCTTGCCGTAGGTGCGCCAGGTGCCCTCCATGAACTGGCCGGGACCTTTCGCGCCGACCGGTGACACCGGCGCCGAGGGTCCATAACGGAACCCGTTCTCGGCGGAATAGAGCGCCGCCAGAGTGGGCGCTGTGATCCCGTCACACAATGTGCCGGCCTTGGTAAACCAGGGTACGAAGGTAGCGAACGCATTGCCGGGGGCGAAGGTGAGGCGGGGCAGCACGCTGCTGATCGGTGTGGGAAACACAGTTTCGGTGCCGATGTCGGCGTTGTTTGTGTTTGCCCCGCTCGAGACGCCGGGGCTGTCCGCGCTGCCGAGCTCGGATACGACACGACCCTCGGTCGGTGGCGCGGGTGTTGCAGGGGGTGAGTCCGGGCGTGGTGGTGTGTCGGCGGGTGGGAGCGGGGGTGCGGCCGGGGCCGGAGGGGGTATCACCCCGGACAGGGCCTGTGCGGCGTTGTCGATACCCTGCTGCGCAATTTGCTGGACGGGGGCGGGAAGTGTAGCCAGTACATCCCCGACCTGCTGATCTAGGGCAGGTGCTGTCTGCTCGACCGCGGCCAGGGTGTCGGTGACTTGCGTCTTCACCTCTGGGGGCAGGTCAGTGTTGTTTGCGGCGCCACCGGCGGCGATCACGATCGCCGCAATGATGGCGGAGGGGTCGGACATCGTTCACTCGTTTCTCTACATCGGACAGGCGTCGTCGGATTCCGGTGCCGGGCTCGCTCGTGCGGTGAGTTCGGTCACGGAGTGCTCCAATCGTGGACGTCGATGGCGCCGAGTTCCTCTGTCACGGAATCGAAGTCGCTGTAGAGGTCGTGTTCTTCGAAGCTTTCCTGGATGGCGATCTGGGCGCTCTCGGGCAGGGTATGCAGGATCTCGCGGACCCGTTCCTGCCGGCGGGCGACGGCCTGGCGGAACGGCATCCCCGGGGTGGCCTTCATCTGCGGGACGATGCCCTCGACGTCGTCGACACCACCGGCGTGGTGGCCGGCGTCGACCATGGCCTGTTCGGCGGCCATGGTGGCCTCGTCCTTTTCCTCGGACATGCCGATCGGGCCGATCATGGTGCCGTTGAGGAACTGTTTGACCACTGGTTCGTCCGAGGTCAGTAGCACCTCGCGGGGTCCGAACATCACCAGCTTCCGGCGGAAGAGCATGCCGATGTTGTCCGGCACCGTCCGCGCGAGGTTGATGTTGTGCGAGACGATCAGGATCGTCGCGTCGATCTCGGCGTTGATGTCGATCAGCGTCTGGCTGATGTAGGTGGTGCGCACCGGGTCCAGGCCGGAGTCCGGCTCGTCGACGAGGATGATTTGCGGGTCCAGCACCAGCGCCCGGGCCAGGCCGGCCCGCTTGCGCATACCGCCGGAGATCTCCCCGGGCAGCTTGTCCTCGGCCCCGAGCAGGCCGACGAGTTCCATCTTCTCCATCACGATCTTGCGGACGTCCGACTCGGATTTCTTGGTGTGCTCGCGCAGCGGGAAGGCCACGTTGTCGTACAGGTTCATCGATCCGAACAACGCGCCGTCCTGGAACAGCACCCCGAACAGCTTGCGGATCTCGTAGAGCTCCTTGGACGAGCATTCGAGAATGTTGGTGCCGTCGATCACGATCGAGCCCTGTTCCGGACGGAGCAGACCGATCAGCGACTTCAGGAACACCGACTTACCGGTGCCGGACGGCCCGAGTAGCGCGCTGACTTCACCGGCGGGGAGGGTCAACGACACGTCCTGCCAGATCCTCTGTGAGCCGAACGACTTGGTCAGGTCGCTGACTGAAACTTCGACACCCATCGAGTCTTCCTTACGTCGATTCGTGAATTTGCGGGGTGGAACACGTCATGCAGTCGGTGCTCTGTGATTCACACCGGAGTCATCTCGGTGATCTGCCAGGAATCGCCATCGCGCTGCAGCGATACCTGCACGCGGCTGCCGTCGAGCTTGGGGGCAGGACTGTCGGTACTTGTCGTGGACTGATTGAGGAACATCAGCACGGTGGCAGCATCGGCGTCGACCGAGACGACAGAGGACTCGATGACGGTGGCCGAGGTAACGACCTGCCGCTCCTTCGCGGACGGAATGATGACGTCCTTGCTCACGCTTTCGAACTGGTTACGGAACTCACCCCCGAGATGCTCGAGCGAACTCGTGAAATGGTTATCGACCGTGTTGAAGTCGTAGGACAGGATGTCGGGAACCAATTGCGCGGCCTGCGTGAGGGCCTGCGCTCTGATTTCCTCTTGGCTGCGGCCGTCGTGGGCCCGGATGGTCAGCGTCACACTGGTGACCGTCACCGCCATGGCCGCAATGGCGAGGCCGGCGACCACGAGTGTGCGTTTGCGACTGCTCCAGGCGTCGAGGAGCGCGGTGATACGAGCGATGTAGGTGATCATGCGACAAACTCCACGTTCGATACGAGCCAGCGACCTTCGACGAGGTCGAGGGTCATCTTCATGCGGTAGACACGCATCTCACCGTCGGGGGCCTCGGTGTTCTTGACCGTCGACGTCACTGCCGCGAGGACGGTGGCATGATCGTCCGTCGCGTCGACAACGCCCGCGGATTTCACTTCACCGGTCGACTCGACCTGACCCTGGTTCAGGACATCACCGAAACCACTCGAGGACGTCGCGAACTGCTCGTGGAACGGTCCGGTGGTCCCATCGGCGACCTTCTGGATGTCCTCGTCGATGCTCTGGTGCCGAAGGGTGACCAGATTGGTCGCCATCTGGGTTGCGGTGTCGAGGACCGTGGCGTTGCGTGCCGCGGCCGCTTCCGTGGTTCGCCAGTCGCTGAACGACTTCACCCCCAGCACGCCACTGGCCAGTGCGACCACACCGAACAATACGATCGCGGCCAGGGTGAGACGGCCGACGGGACGTCGGCCGCTCCCGTCCGCATCGTCGGTGCGGTCGGTCCCACTCTCCGGGGGCGGTTCGGGTTGATCGAGGACGGTTTCCTCGTCGATCGTCTCGGGTGCTAGCCCAATAGCAGACTTTGCCATGTCAGTTCCTCCTCGGACTGGGTTGGGGATGTGGTGTCGATGGAGTACAGGGCGCCGTCTGGGGCGCGGAAGGTGCCGCTGATCGGGTCGTAGGGGGCGGTGGCGGCGGGCGGGTTCTGACCGCCCTGCCAAGACGCCGGGGTCGCAGCGACAGGAGCCTGGTTGGGAGCCTCCGCCGGTTCGGGCGCTGGGGACGCCTCGGGCGGTGCGCTCGGGGCCGGGGAGTAGGGCTGCCCTGGCCGGGCCAGCACCTGCGGCCAGGTCGAGGGCAAGCCACCGGGGCATTCCCCGACTTCGGCGGTCCGCACAGAGGGGTCGGTGGCGCAGGGAACATTGCGGGCACCGCGGACCACGCGGGGCTCGTTCGGCGGCAACTTGCAGTACGGGTCGGTGGCAGGTTCGGCCGGGGTCAGATCGCCCGGGTCGCGTCGCTGTGTCTGCTCGTATCCCTCGGTGCAGGGCAGGGGGTTGGCGGTGTTGCCGAGCTTGATATCCAATGGCCCCTGACCGTAGGTGCGGTCCTCGCCTTGCATCCCGATGTGCATGTGATTGATGGCAGCCGACAACGCGGGGTAGATCACCAGAATCTGCCGGATACCAGGAATGTTGACGCGCAACACTTCCCCTGTGCTCTGCAGGTTTGCCAGCAGGAGCGGCAGTGAGGGTTGCAGGTCGGCCATGGTTCCGCCGAACGCGTCGAAGAAGGCGGGCCCGGTGTCCAATGCGCCGCGAATCTGAGTGTCGTTCATGGTCAGTTGCTCGGTGAACGAAGCCAGATTGGTCGAGAAGCTGGCGATATCCGGCCCTGCCTCGTTTGCGGCACCGAGCACCGGTTCGGCGTCGTTGATCAGGGTGGTGGTCGGTTTCAGATCCGCTTGTGCGAGAGCGATAAGTGGGCGGGCGGAGTCGATCAACCGGGACAGGGGGGGGCCGGCGCCGTTGAATGCGGTGTACGCCTCGTCGACGGTGGTCTTCAGATCGTCTGTGGGTAGTCCTTCGAGGAGGGTGTTCACCTCGTCGACCACCTTGGCCGCCGGCACGGGCAGGGTGGTGCGGGATCGGTCGATCACGTCGCCGTCGGCCAGAAACGGGCCATCCGAGGTGGAAGGGACAAGGTCGACATATTGTTCGCCGATCGCGGAGACGCTGCGCACGTATGCGTCGGTCGACTGGGGGATCTTATGGTCCGAGTCCAGTTGTAGGTGCACGGTCACGTGGTCGGGATTAACGTCGAGCGACTCGACCACCCCGACGTCGACGCCGCGGTAGGTGACGAGCGCGTTCGTGTAGAGCCCTCCGGCGCGATCGAGTTCGACGTCTATCGAGTACATTCCGATTCCCGAGACCCTCTTCAAGCCCATGTAGCTGTAGACGGAATTGCCGACAGCGACCACCGCGACGACGGTGAAGATGACGAGTTGGGCGCGGACCAGCTTCGTACGCATCAGCGCTGCCCTCCCTGCGGTTGAGGTGTGCCGGCCGCTGGAGTGACGGGCGGTGGTGTGCCCGGGCGCGGCTGCGTGGGCACCAACAGTGGGTTGGCTGCTTGTCGCGCCGGGTTGAGTCCGGCGAGCTCGGCGACCGGGATGCTCCCGAGGACCTTCCCGCCCACCGTTTCCGCACTCAGGTCGAGGGTGAGGAACAGGTTCATGTAGTCGCCGCGCAACGCCCGGTCGGCCGTTTCGACGGGGAAGGGGATGGTCCCGGCGATCTTCAATGCCTCGGGGATCGACTCGCCGACCGAGGCCAGCTGGCTCAACGTGGGCTGCAGAGCCGTTAGGTTGGCGTGCAGATCGTCGCGGCTGCTCTCGAGCACGTGCGTCGCAACCTGGCCGAATTCGCCGACGCTGGTCAGCATCGTTGTCAGTTGTTTCTGTTGGTCGTTGAGTACTTGCACGGCCGGGGTGATGGTCTCGATGCCCCGATCGAGTGTTCCGTTCTGTGCCGCGAGTTCGGCACCCAGCCGGTCCAGCCCGTCGATCGCGCGCACGATGTCGCCGCGCTGCTGATCGAGTCCGCCCATGAGGCTCTCCAGGTTCCCGAACAGCGCGTGCAGGTTCTGCTCCCGACCATCCAGGACCCGGACGAGTTCGGAGGTCACGGTGCGGACCTGCTGCAGTCCACTGCCATTGAGGACAAGCGAGAGGGCCGACAGTACCTCTTCGGTCGAGGCGTACTGGCTGGTGCGGGACAGGGGAATGACGGCGCCGTCCTGCAGGGTTCCGATCGGCTCCTCGCCGTCGGGCACCGTCAGCTCCAGATACTGGGACCCGAGCACACTGGTCTGCGCCAACTTGGCGCCCACGTTGGCGGGAATCTTGGCGTCGTCGCGCAGCTCGAGGGTCAGGTGGGCGATCCAGTCCTTCCCGCCGATGCCCGCGATGTTCCCGACGATGACGTTGTCCGCCTTGACCGGAGAGTTGCCGACCAGGTTCTGGATGTCGGCGAGCTCGACGATGACCTCGTAGGTGTCGCCACTGAGCGCGTTGCCTGGTAGGGGAAGGGAATTGACTCCGTCGAATCGGCATCCGGTGGCGGTGACCGCTACGCCGAGCGCCATAGCGGACCAGGCGGTGAGTCGTCTGATCGAGCTCATCGTGTTCCTCCGGTCGGGGCCGGTGCGCCGGCGTGCTGGATCAGACCATTGGCGAGTGCGCCCGTGGCCTTGGTGCATTCGTCGGCTGGGGCATTGGCGGTGGTGAGAAGAGCGCAGATCAACGACCGCGGGTCGGGTGCGTCCGCGACGGCCAGTGCACCGGTCAGCGAATTCGAGTCGGGGTCGTAGATGTTGTAGAAGTTCGCCATCGAGGTCGGGCCCGTGTGGAGGATCGAGGCGAGGGTGTCCTCGCGGTCGACCAGCTGCCGGGTGAGGTCGGTCAGCTTGCCCACGTCGGTGGTCAGTGCTCCACGATTGTCCTGCAGAAACTGGGTGACCTCGTTGAAGGTCGTGAGCATGCTGTTGAGCAGGGCATCGAGCTCGGTGCGGTTGTCGTTGAGCACCGACGACGTGGTGGCGAGCTCCCGGCTGAAGGCGGTGATCTGCTGCTCGTTGGCCGCGAGTGCACTGGTGAAGGTCTGCAGGTTCCGGACGGAGGCGAACAGGTCCTCGCCGCCCCTGCTGACCGTGCTGGTCGCATCGGAGAGCTGCACGAGCGAATCGTGCAGTGTCTGTCCGTTGCCCCGCAGCGCATCTGCGGTGTTCGTCACGAAATCATTGAGTGATCCGTCCGGGTTCTCGGGCGTTCGCCCGACGTCCTGGGCCAACTTGACGACCTGTTCCTTGACCTCGTCGAATTCCACCGGCACCGCAGTGCGCTCGACCGGGATCGTCTGTCCGTCCTGCATCTTCTCGCCCCCGGTGTAGGCGGGCGCCAACTGGATGTATCGACCGGTGACCAGAACCGGCGCCACGATCGCTGCTCGCGCGTCGGCCGGTACGTCGTAGTCGCCGTCGTACTCGAATCCGACGCGCACCTGATCGCCTTCCGGGACGATCTCGTTGACCCGGCCGACCTGAACGCCGAGGATCATGATCCGGTCACCGACATACAGTCCCGTCGTGCTGCGGAAGTACGCGGTGACGTGGTGGGTCGAGTTCCCGGCGACCCAGGCGCCGGTGCCGACCACAAGCGCCGCGATGACCACGAGCAGCAGCAGTGCCTTCGCCGGAATCCCGGACGTGGATGTGCGCACAGCCTTCATCGCGGACCTCCCAGGCTGCCGGGCAGCTGACCGGACAAGTTCGCGGGGAGAATGTTGTGCAACAGGACCCCGAAGAACGGTCCGCTGCCCACGACGTCGCCGATCTGCTGGGAGTAACGCTCGAGGCCGGTCAGGGACGCGTTGATGTTGTCGTAATTGTTGTTCAAGGTGGTTACCAGCGTGTCCATCTGCGCGAGGGTGGGTCCGAGGGTGTCCGCGTTGTCCCGCTTCAACGCGGTGAGTTCGTCCGTGATCTGCCTGGCTTGCACGAGAATGTGGTGAATGGAATCGGCGCGCTGATTGAGTGCGTCGAACAGGGTCTGTCCCTGCCCGAGCAGCTCCGCAACACGCTGACTGCGATCGGAGAGCACGGTGCTGACCCCCGCGGTGTTCGTCAGCAGGTGCCGCAGGTCGGCGTCGCGACTGGCCACTGTCTCGGACAACCGTGAGACTCCGGTCAGCGACGACTGCAGGTTCGGCGGCAGGGCCTGCTCGACGGCCGAGAGTTGATCGAGGGCGCCCGAGAGATCGACAGTGTCGGTCTTGGAGACCTTGTCGGTCACCTCCTCGAGCGAGCGGGTCACGTCGTATCCGGATGTGGTGCGTGCGAGCGGGATCGTGTCGTCACTGCCTATTTCGCCGTGACCACCCGGGGTGAGCTCGACGTACCGACGCCCGAGTGCAGTTTCGACTTTGATTGCCGCACGGGTGCCGTCGCCGAGGCGCACGTCGCCGCTGTCGGCATCGAACTCGACATCGACCTTGTCACCGTGCAGCGAGATCTCGCGCACCTCGCCGACCTTGACGCCGGCGATCTGGGTGGTATCGCCGACCGCCAGGCCGCTCGCGTCGCCGAATTCGGCGTGATAGGACTTCGCCGCGACGCCGGGGAGGGTGTCGAAGTTCAGGGCCAGGGCGAGGGCGCCGACGAGGACAAGGGTGCCGACGACGCCGATGCGGATTGGGTTCCGTTCGAGGAACGACTTGGTTGCCATTACTTGCACCTTTCGGCGGGCGCGGTGAACATCGGGGTGACTCCGCCCGGGCCTTGCGCGTACTTGATCGCCAGCCCGCACACGAAGAAGTTGACGAAGTTGCCGTAACCGGCTGCCCTGCCGGTCAATCGGTAGGTTTCGGGCAGCTTGGACAGGACTAAGTTCAGCGTGTCGGTTTTGGCGTTGAGTTGCCCCGCGAGATCACCGAGGGCGGTCACGTCCTGCGCGATGGTGGGACGGTTTTCGGTCAGAACCTCTCCCAGGGTCGCGGTGACGTCGTCGATCTGTCCCAGGGAGCGGGTGATCAGGTCCCGATCACCGTTGAGGCCGGCAACGAGCTGCTGGAGCTGATCGACCAGCGTCGCAAATTGATCCTGCCGGTTGTTGACCGTGCCGAGAACGGTGTTGAAGTTGGTGATGACCTGACCGATGGCCTGGTCCCGGTCGGCGAGGGCATTGGTGAAGGTGTCGATCTGAGAGATCAACGTGCTGATACTCGCCTCCTGACCGTTGAGAACCTGAATAAGCGAGGCGGACAGCTGATTGGTCTGATCCGGATCCAAACCCTGAAGAAGGGGGCGGAAGCCGTTCACGACCTGATCGAGATCCAGAGCCGAGGTCGTCTGCTCGAGCGGGATGGGGCCGTCGAGCGGCTGTGTGCCGAACGCACCCTGGGCCAGGTCGACGTACCGGTCCCCAATCAGATTCTTGTACTTGATCTTCGCTTCTGTCGCGGAGGTCAGCGGCCGCTCGGTGGAGAGGGAAAACGTGACCAATGCCGTGCCATCGGAGTTGAGGGCAACATCGGTGACCTTGCCCATGGGCACTCCGGCCACCCGCACGTCCTCCCCGTTTCCCAGACCGGAAGCGCTGGTGAAGACCGCACTGTAGGTGTGCGAGCTGCCGAACCGAAGGTTACCCACCACCGTTGCCACACCGAATCCGGTCAGCGTGGTCGCCAGCACGAAGATCAGCAACTTGATCACTGGTGTGCTCTTGGTCATCGCAGACCTCCCAGGAAGAACTGCGCGAAGGGGTTTCCGATCAGATCCATCGGGGTGCGCGCGGGCCGGTAGGCGGCGCTTCCGTCATTGAAATCGGTGTGGCCCTGCGGCTGTGCCCAGTCGTAGCACGCGACGGGGCCGTCGGCCTCCACCACCGGGAGATTGGCGGGGTTCGTATAGGGCGGATCACCCATCAACAGCGTTCCGAGGATGTTCAGACCGGGCTGGTCACTGCCGCCGACGGTGCGCTCGAGGTACGTGTTGGTCTGCGCGAGGCTCTCGACGAGGCACGACAGGGTCGGTGCCCGTTCGGCGAGTAGTTCTGTGGTCGGTGCGAGTGAGGACAGTGACTCCGTCAGCGGTGTGCCGCTCGCGTCGAAAAACGAGCGGCCACTGTTGCCGAAGCCGGTGAAGCTGAGGATGAACGCATTGAGTTGATCCTGGCGTTCGGTGATCGTCGATGAGGTTGTGCTCGTGTGATCAACGGTCGCCATCACATCAGGAGTGGCGGCCGCCAGGATGTCGGTGGTCTGTGCTCCTTGCATCAGGTCGCGCTGCAAGGTGGGAAGGTTGTCGTTGAAACTCGACAGGTAGGTGTTGAGTTCGACAAGCGTGTCGCCGAGCTGGTCGCCGCGCCCGTGCAGCGAAGTCGCCAAGGCATTGAGTGATCCATTGACCTTCTCCGGCTCCACGGTGCGCAACACCGTCACCAGCGACTCGAGCAGATCATTCACCTCGGTCGCCACCTGACCGGTCGACAACACCGTCCCCGCTGAGATCGGTTTCCCAGAGGGGGATTCCGGTTGGGCGAGGGTGACGAACTTGCGACCGAACAGGGTGGTGGTGTCGATCGCCGCGGAGACGTTCGCGGCGATCGAGTTCGCCCGGCTCTTGTCGATGTCCATGGATATTTCTGCCTGCCCGTCCACCAGTTTCACGGCGGTGACGCGGCCGACGACGACCTCGCGCATCTTCACGTCGGACCCGGGTTCGAGCATCAAGCCGGCACGTGTGGAGTAGAGCTTGACCGGAATGGCCGCGGAGAAGCTGCCTCGGTAGACGGCGATCGAGGTTGCCGTCGCGAGTACCCCCACCACGACCAGGACGAGGCCGAGTGCGACGTAGGCCTTGCGGCTGCGTTCTGCAAGATGTCCACTCATGTCAGCCCGACACCCTTACCGCACCAGCGGTGCCGCCGTACACGGCGATACCGATGAGCAGGTCGATGACCATGATGGAAATCAGTGATGTGCGGACTGCTCGACCGACCGCGACACCCACCCCCGCGGGCCCCCCGCTGGCGTTGTAGCCGTGATAGCAGTGCACGCACATCACCACAACGGACATCGCCAGCACCTTGACTGCGGACCAGATCACGTCGCTCGGTACGAGGAAGACGTTGAAGTAGTGCCAGAACGTTCCTTCTGCCTCCCCGACCATGTAGACGGTGACCAGTTGGGTAGCGGCGTACCCGACGAACAGCGCCACCGAGTAGAGCGGGATCACTGCGATCACGCCGGCCATCACGCGGGTGGTGACGAGATAGGGGAGAGAGGGGATCGACATCGTCTCCATTGCGTCGATTTCTTCACTCACACGCATGGCACCGAGTTGTGCGGTGAATCCGGCACCTACGGTGGCGGTCAACGCGATCCCGGCGATCACCGGAATCGCTTCACGGGTGTTGAAGAACGCGGAAATGAAGCCGGACAGCGCACCCAGGCCGATTCGCCCGAGTGACGTGGAACCTTGCTGGCCTACTTCGTAGCCGACTGCGGCGGTCAGCATCGAGATCACCACGAGAGTTCCGCCGATCACCGCGAGCGCTCCCGTGCCCATGCTGACTTCGGCCAGCAGCCGCACCGTCTCGGCACGATAGCGTCGGAACGTTCGAGGGATCGAGGTGATCGTGTGGTTGTAGAACGAGAACTGCCTGCCCATCTCCTCGAGATGGCCGACCGGTGCATCAAGAACTTTGATCGCCACGGCGCCAGTTGCCCGGAGCCCGGTGGGTTTGTTCGATTTCGACACGAGATTCCCGTCGTCCTTTGGTGCGGATGTTGTCAGTTGCCCAGTGTTCTCAGTGCAGAGCCAAGGTCGTGATGATCGAGTTCGCGAGAAAGAGCAGCAGGAAGCTGAAGACGACGGTCTGGTTGACCGCGTCACCGACGCCTTTCGGACCGCCTCGGACATTGAGACCGAGATGGCAGGCCACCAGACCGGCGAGCATTCCGAAGACTGCAGCTTTGATTTCGCTGATGCAGAAGTCTCCGAGACCGGTGAGGATCGAGATCGCGGTGACGTACTGCCCCGGAGAGGCGCCCTGCATGTACACGGTGGCGATGTAGCCGCCGACGAGGCCGACCGCCGAGACGAGACCGTTGAGAAACATTGCGATGACGGTCGAGGCCAAGACCCGGGGAACACAAAGGCGGTGAATGGGGTCGATGCCGAGGACCTTCATCGCATCGATCTCTTCGCGGATGGTCCGGGAGCCCAGGTCTGCGCAAATCGCCGTCGATCCGGCGCCGGCAACGACGAGGACTGTGACGACCGGTCCGATCTCTCGGATGATCGCGACACCGGCACCGGCGCCGCTGAGGTCGACCGCTCCGATCTCCGCCAGCAGGATATTGATCTGGTAGACGAACATCATGCAGAACGGGATCGCCATCAGGAGCGCAGGCATGATCGACACGCTGGCGATGAACCAGGCCTGCAGGAGGAACTCTCGCAGGTGGAACGGCCGGCGGAACATGAAGCGATACGTTTCGAGCGAGGTGGCGTAGAAGGCGCCAACCGCGCGCGGTGCGACCCGCAGCGCGGCCATTGCCTGGGCACTTGTCGCACCCGCCGAGCCGGATTTGTCGAGCAATTGCACGTTGTCCTCCGCGCTGATGTTTGAGGTGCCTGAATGGCGGATGCGACCCGCTGTGAGACACGACACGTTCGATGTGTTCAGCATGCCGCATCACGCCCAATACAGTCAACCCTGACCGTTCGGTGAAAGGTAGGTGTTAGGAAGTGAAGCCTTGGGGCGAGACCGTTTTCGCAGCAAACCCCTACTAACGTCGGCATTGGTCAGGACCGCTGGAATAGGTGCGGCCCTGGTCTACCGCACCGCGGGTCGGATGGGGCATGCTGTGAACATGCAGCCGCGCAGCACCATTACCCAAGGGCGCATCCTCGACGCCGCCGTTACCGCACTGGTCAAACACGGATATGCCGGGGCGTCGACCCTGCGTATTCAGGAAATAGCAGGAGTGAGCCGTGGCCGGCTCCTGCATCACTTCCCGTCGCGCGATGACCTCCTGGTCGCAGCTGTCCAGTACCTCGCGTCTGCCCGCGTCGATGCGTTGGCACATGCAGTGAAATGGCCGCCTAGTCCCAGGAAACGGATTTCGGCAGCCATCGACGCCATGTGGTCGACCTACCAACAGGACTACTTTTGGGCCGCTACCGAGCTCTGGATGGGTGCACGACACAACGCGCAGATCCGAAGCGTGCTGGTCAATGAGGAGCGCGCTCTCTACCAAAAGATCCGTACCGCAGCAGATTCAATGTTCGGAACACCACTGAACGAGCACCCGAGCTATACCGATGTGCGCGAACTCCTCAACACCAGCATGCGCGGCGTCGCACTGACCTACTCGTTCGACCGCCGACCGCCTGGGCGCGATCCCCACCTTCGCCTCTGGAAGAAGTACGCCACCGAAACCCTGCTCACACCGGCGCCCGACGCCGGTGCCGATTCATAGAGAACCGGCACCAACGCGGGCGGCGGCGCTCATCCGGTCAGGTCCCTCCCCAGCGCGGCACGCGCAATGCTCCACAGCTGAACTTCATTCGCGCCCTCGTAGATCTCGCCGATCTTGCAGTCCCGCCAGATCGATTCCAGGGGGTAGGAGCAGCCGTCGGCGCTGAGCTCGCGGAGGAATCCGTAACCGCCGTGCACTTGGATTGCATCACGGGTGACATCGACCGGAACCCGGCTCCCACTGACCTTGGCCATGGACGCCTCGGGCTCGGGCACCCGGCGTGAATCAACCTTGAGCGCCGCCTTCTGGTACAGGGATCTCGCCGATTCGATCGCGATGGCGTGTTCGGCAAACCGAAACTGCCAATGCTGAAACTCCGCAAGCTTCTTGCCGAATGCGCTCCGCTCGCGCATGTGAGCCACCGCAAGATCGAAGGACCGCTGCGCCATACCCACCCCCACCGCACCGATCCCGATCCGGCCGAGCGCCAGACTCGCGAGAGCCGCACGCAACCCCGACCCGGGCGCAGCAATGACCTGGTCGTTCGCCACGAAGACGTCATCGAAGTACACGTCCGAGGTGAGCTGCAGCCGATTGCCCATCTTGCGGTCGGGATCACCGACGTGCACCCCGTCCTCGTGCATGTCGACCAGGAGCATTGCCTGCTCTCCATCGACTACACAGAGGACGGTCATGATGTCCGCAACACAGGAATTGGTGATCCAGCGCTTCTGCCCCGAGAGCCGAAAACCACCCTCGACGCGGCGGGCGATGGTCTTCATCGCCTGCGCACTCAGATCGGTGCTCGCTGCCGGCTCGCTCGTGGCGAACGAGCCGACGATCTCGCCGCGGATGAGCATCGGAAGATAGTCGTTCCGGATATGGGCAGGCGCGGCTTCGAGGGTCTTGCCGACCAGGATCGCCTGGCCGTCGTACAGCGCGGAGGCGACGCCGGGCGAGTAGTAGGCGAGCTCTTCGAGAACTGTCGCAGTGGCCAACATCCGATGCTCGAGCCCGCGGCCACCGACATCCTCGGGATAGGGAATCTCGTAGAGACCCGCCGCCGCCATCTGCCGCAGGATGTCGTGCGGAAAGACGTCCTTGCTCTCTTCCGCAGTGTTCAGTTCGACTGCACGTGGCGCGAGGACGGTGTCCGCGAACTCGCGCACTTGCGCACGAAGCGTGACGATTTCGGGTGGAAGCAAGAAGTCGTCGAAGAGGTCGTTCGCGGTACGACGCAGCGAGGACAAAACAACCGGGGTTGCGGTAGACATGATGATTCCCTACTGACTGACGGGTTCGGCCGAGGCCGACGGGCTGGAGGCAAGAGACGAATACTTCTGCTGAAGCTCACGTTTGACCAGCTTGCCGGTCGGTGTGCGGGGGAGGCTGTTGGCGAACTCGATGCGGCGCGGCACCTTGTAACCGGCAATGTTCGCCCGCAGATGCGTGATCAGCCGTTCGGAAACCTCCGGGCCCTCTTGGATCTCGGAACCCAATTGGACGACGGCGAGAACGGATTCACCGAATTCGGGGTCCGGAATTCCGACAACCGCGACGTCGTAGACATCCGGATGCAGGACGAGGCAGTCCTCGATCTCTTGCGGGTAGATGTTCACACCCCCGGAAATGATCGTGAACGCCTTCCGGTCCCGCAGGAACAGGAACCCCTCTTCGTCGACGAATCCGATATCACCGCACGTCGACCAGTTCGGATGGGCGGGATGCTGCGCGGCAGCGGTCTTCTCCGGGTCCCCGTGATACGCGAACGGCATGGCGTCGCGTTCGAAGTACACCAGACCGGTCTCCCCCTGAGGAACCTCGGCGCCGTCGTCATCGCACACGTGGATGACCCCGAGCTTGGCCCGGCCCACCGATCCGGGCTTGTCGGCCCATTCGTCGGGACCGATCATCGTGACACCGTTCGCTTCGGTCGACGCATAGTACTCGTGCAGGATCGGCCCGAACCACGCCATCATTTCCCGCTTGACCTCAACCGGGCACGGTGCTGCGGCGTGAATGGCGTGGGTTTGACTGGTGAGGTCGTACGACTCGCGTACACCGCGTGGAAGGCGCAGCATTCGAACGAAGTGCGTTGGTACCCACTGGCTGTGGGTGACGCCGTAGTCGTCGATGATCGAAAGGCACTGTTCGGGATCGAACTTGCGAGTGGTGATCACCGTTCCGCCGAGCGAGTGGATCACCATCCCGAACCGGAGCGGCGCGGCGTGATAGAGCGGCGCAGGCGAGAGGTAGACACTGTCCGGTCCCATCGCGTACCCGCCACCGAAGACCGCGACATACGGGTCTCCGGGATCGCCGACCTGACGAGGCGGACGCGGCGGTTTGACGCCCTTGGGCCGGCCGGTCGTCCCTGAGCTGTACAGCATGTCGGCGCCGCGAGGCTGGTGATCGGGTGCGACCGGAGATCCGCTGGCAACAAAATCCTGATAGTCGCCGTAACCGGGTACCGCGCCACCGAAAGCGAGGAAAGTCCTCACCTGCGGTACCGAGCCCACCAATTCGGCTGCGATGTCCCCGAGATCGGCCGAGACGATGAGAGCCTTTGCGCCGCAGTCGTCGACCACATAGGCAACTTCGGGCACCGCCAGGTGGGAGTTGATCGGGGTCAAGTACAGTCCTGAGCGCAGGCACGCCCAGTACGCCTCGAATATCTCGACAGCGTTCGTCGACAACAGGGCGACGCCATCACCTTCGACCAGGCCCGCATCGCGAAACGCGTTGGCGAGCCGACACGACCGGGACTCGAGCTGGCTGTAGGTCAGACGCTGATCCGTGCCGGCGACGATGACTGCCGGTTTGTCGGGGGTGGTGGCGGCATGTACTGCGGGATACACAGGAGCTCCTCTTCGATGGTTCGTGCGTCGGGTGCGGCTGCGCGGATAGCGCGTTAACGGGATGACCTAGGATTGTGGTGTGGATCACCATTGCGACGGAGGTGAAGCGCCTGTCATGGGCGACCAGGAAGCTGTTCGAGACGTCCTCGCGGGACTTCGTTCTGTCCTCGACGCGGACGACCCGTCGACCGCCCTGCAGTCGGCGCAAGCCCGTGCCGTGGTGGAACAGGCGTGGGGCACGCTCGCAGCGGTTTTGGGTGAGGCCAACCACGTAAGCGCCACCGAGGTTCTGGCGGCGCTGCGTCGACTGCGCGGTCTCGACCAGGCGCTGCTGCATGCCGGGCCCGAATTCGACGCGTCGGCATCCAGCCGTCGACTCGGTGAGGCCCTGGCACGCCTCGAGGCCGCGCCGTGCTCGATCTCTGCTCTCGTCGAACTCGCACCGCGCCTGGTGTGCGAACTCGGCTTCGACCGCGCGATCGTCTCGCACGTCGCCGACGGCCTGTGGGTGTCCGAATCGGTGTTCGTGATGGACGACCCGCAGTGGGCCGCCGACATCAACAGAATCGGACAGGAGCAACCGCAACCGCTCGTGGCGGGGCTGTTCGAGACGGAGGTCGTGCGACGCCGCGAGCCGATCGTGGTGACCGATGTCCAGCATCAGTCCCGGGTCCACAAGCGGATCGCTGACGCGTCGATGTCGCGGTCGTACGTAGCCGCCCCCATCGTGTCCCGCGGACGTGTGGTGGGTCTGTTGCATGCTGACCGCTACAACCAGGGGAGGGACACCGACGAGCGCGACAGTGAGCTGCTCCTGTCGTTCTCCCACGGCCTGCGCCTTGCGCTCAGCAGGGCACAGATCACGGAGCAGTTGGAAGCGACCGGAGACACGCTCGCGCGGCTGACCGCATCTCTCGAGGATGCGTCCGCGGGTGTGCGTGAGGTGTCTCTGAGGCTGACCGGCGCACCCGCGAGCGAGCCGGTCAACGATCATCCGCAGTCCCGGCCTGCGCTGATACGGAACACGCCGCGCACCCTGCCCGCGGAGCTGACCAGCCGGGAGCTGCAGGTCCTCGAGCTGATGGCGGAGGGCCGGACGAACTCGGCGATCGCGAAGGAACTGGTCATCTCCGACGGCACCGTCAAGCAGCATGTGAAGCACATCCTGCGGAAGATGCAGGCCGGAAACCGGGCGGAGGCCATCGCCCTGTGGTTCCGGGCCGGCAGGTGAGGCCGCGGCCGGATCAGCTGGCCGCCGCACCGAACTGCACCCCGTCGAACCAGCTGGCCTTCTGCGCGATCAGACGCCGGTACTTCATCACCAGGTCCGGTCGCCCAATCGTCAGCGTTCCGACCAAGCGGTCTTCCTCGCGATAGAGCACGACCGTGCCGCCCTTGTTGTCGGTGCGGTGCTGGACCAGGATCTCGTCGGCCTGGGGGACCCCGACGAACTGCAATCGGGTGTCGTACCAATCCGACCAGAAGTACGGAACAGTTGTGTACTGCTTCCACTGGTCGGGGGTGGTCAGTGCGTTCCGCGCAGCGGTGGCGCCCTGTTCGGCGGCGCTGGTCCAATGCTCGAGTCGCATCGTTCGATCGAATAACGGGTTGTCCCAGTGAGCGACGTCTCCCGCGGCCCAGACGTGCTCGAGCCGTGATCCGTCCTCGTGCAGGACGCCCATGGTTCCGTCGCAGACGATCCCACCGTCTCGTTCGTGCAGCTTGACCCCGCTGCCACGAAGCCACGCTGTAGACGGGGCGGCACCGACACCCACGACCACCAGATCGGCGGCCAAGGACGATCCGTCGGATAATTCGACGGTGCCCACCGGGCGCCTACCGGCGTAGTCCGGTGCCGAACCCGCAAGTGGTGTCAGTGCCGCGACGCCGACACCCAGCCGCAGGTCGGCGCCGTTTTCGAGATGCAGCCGCGAGCACAGGGCCCCCACCTCCACTCCGAGCGAGCGCACCAGCGGGGCGTCGAGCGCTTCGACGATGGTGACCGGTCGGCCGCGCTTGCGCGCCGCCGACGCCACCTCCGACCCGATGAAGCCGGCGCCGACCACGACGATGTTCGCGCCCGCTTCCAGACCGTCGCGGACGGCGTGCGCGTCGTCGAGGGTGCGGAGCGCGAGGACACCGGTGAGGTCCTCGGCGCCGGGGAGGGTCTGCGCGGCGGCCCCGGTGGCGATCACGAGTTCGTCGTAGCTGATGTGATCCACCTGTGGCGGGTAGCCGGACTCGACGGCCACTGTCTTCGTGGTGGTGTCGAGTCCGACCGCCCGCCTACCGGTCCGCGCGTCGATGTCGAGTTCCTCGTAGATCATCTCGGCGGGCCGAAGGAGCGGATCGCCCACATCGGCTCCCTCGGCTGCCAGGAACTCCTTCGACAGCGGCGGCCGGTCGTACGGCAGGTGGGTTTCCTCGCCGAGCAACACGAGGGGACCGTGATGGCCCGCTCGGCGGGCTGCCTCACAGGCACGCAGCCCGGCCAACCCGGCGCCGATCACTACCAACTTCACGTCATCGCTCATTGCTCTGCGTCGACCTCGATCGTGATTGCTTGCGTCGGGCACGCTGCGGCGGCCTCCTCGAGTTCGGCAGCGCGCTCGGTGTCGACTTCGTGTGCGTGGACAACGAGATGACCGGTGTCGTCGATCTCGAAGACATCGGGTGATACCGCCTCACACAGGCCCAGTCCGGAGCACTTGGCCATGTCGACGACGACTCGGCACTTTCCGGTGGTCATCGTCATCACTTCCTCACATTTGTCTTGAAGGGCAGGCTGATGACACCTCGCATGAAGTTCGTCTTCATCAGGTTCGGCTCGCCGGCCACGAAATCGGGCATCTGCTCGTGGAGCTCACGGAACAGCGATCGCAGCATCGACTTCGCCAGCTGGTTCCCCAGGCAGAAATGCACGCCACCTCCGCCGAACACGACGTGGGGGTTCGGGCTGCGCTGCAGGTCGAACTTGTCCGGGTCGGTAAAGACGTCGGTGTCCCAGTTGCCGGATCCGTACATCATGACAACCTTGTCGCCGGGCAGGATTGGTTGACCGTTGAGCGTGTGCTCCGCGATGGCAGTGCGGCGGAAGGTGAGGACGACCGAGGCATAGCGGAGGAACTCCTCGATCGCAGGGTTGATCCGTGCCCCGTAGTCTTCCCACAGCCACGCCCGCTGCTCCGGAAAGTCGGTCAGCGCCTTGACCGCAAAGCTCGCAGTGTGCCGGGTGGTGTCCGTGGCTGCGACGGCCATCAGGGTCATGACCGCGCCGATTTCGAAATCGGTGAGATGTTCACCGTCCACCTCGGCATTGACGAGGTTCGTCAGGAGATCGTCGGCGGGTTCGGCGCGCCGCTCGGCGATGAGCTTCTCGGCGATGTCGTGGATGACGAGCGCCGCCTCGACCTGCACCTCAGCGGCATCACGGCCTGCCAGCAGTTCTGGATCAGCCCAGGCCACCACTTCGTCTGCGGCGTGGGCTACCGTCGCCCGCAATTCATCGGGAATGCCGAACATGTCGCCGAACATTTCGATCGGGAGGTGACGCGAGATGTCCGCGACGAAGTCGATGTCGTCCTTTTTCGCGGCTTCTGCAACGATCCGCTTCGCGCGAGAGGCTATGTCTGCGTCGATCTTACGGATCTGCTTGGGAGTGAACGCTGCGCTGACGAGCTTGCGGAGCTTGTCGTGCTTGGGGTTGTCCATGGCGAGGAAGGCCATCGCCATCTCCAGCAGCATCGGCGGGAGGAGGTCGAACATGACGCCGTAGCCCGACACGAACACGTCGTTGCGCTGACTGACCTCGACGATGTCCTTGTGCTTGACGACCGCCCAGAATCCGGGGTCGTCCGGGTCGGGAACGACGGCGGACTCGATCGGTCGCTGCCAGGTGACCGGCCGCTTCTCACGCAGTTCGCGGAACACCACTTCCCGTGCCGGCGCATCCTGGCTCCAGAAGGCGTCACTGGAAATATTGATGTCGTCATAGTCGCGGGTCGCCGCAACATCGTTCGTGGGGACGATGTCCTCGTTGTCGTCGTCGAAACTGAGCTCGGTGTCATCGAAAGATGTGGTCATGGTGTGCTCCATGTCTGTGAAGGTGAAATGGATCAGTCGTCGGCGTGGCTGAGCAGGATGTCGTACGGCTTGCGATCGCGGCCACCGGACAAGTCGAGGTGCACCACTTTGGTTTCGGTGTACTCGTCCAGCGCGTCCGGGCCGAGTTCGCGGCCGACGCCGCTCTGCTTGTAGCCGCCGAACGGCACCTGACAGTTGATCTGATGGGCGTCGTTGATCCACACACTTCCGGACTGGATTCGCGCCGAGACACTCAGGGCCCGTTCGTTGTCCGAGGACCAGACACTGGCGGCGAGCCCGTACTCGCTGTCGTTGGCGATCGCAACCGCTTCGGTTTCGTCGCCGTAGGGAATCACCACGAGCACCGGTCCGAAGACTTCCTCGCGGGCGATACGCATGTTGTTGTGCACATCGGTGAGGATGGTGGGTTCGACCCAATGGCCCTTCTCGAACTCCGCTCCGCGGGGGGTGTCTCCGCCGAGAGCAACGGTTGCGCCCTCCGCGACGGCACCCTCGATGTAGGAGAGAATGCGGGCCTTCTGCTTTCCATCGATGACCGGTCCGAGGTCCGTGTCCCAATCCCGGGTGGCGCCGATCTGAATGGTCCTGGCCCGCTGAACGAGACGCTGCACGAACTGGTCGTGGATCGACGCCGGGACCAGCGCGCGGGTGCCGGATTCGCAGACCTGGCCGGAGTAGACGAAGCATCCGTACAACACACCGTCGACGGCCATGTCGAGATCGGCGTCATCGAGAACGATCGAGGGCCCTTTGCCGCCGAGTTCGAGGGTGACCTTCTTGACAGTGCCCGACGCCAGGCGCATGATCTCGCGGCCGACCTCGGTGGAACCGGTGAAGGCGATCTTGCCAACCCCCGGGTGCGACGCCAGGCGCGCGCCCGCCTCGCGTCCGTCACCGGGCACCACGTTCAGAACACCCTTGGGGAGGCCGTTCTCCTCCGCGATCCGCGCGAACGCCAGGATCGACAGTGGAGTGTGCTCGTCCGGCTTGACGACGACACTGTTACCGGCGGCCAACGCCGGACCGACCTTCCACAGGGTCAGCAGCAGCGGGAAATTCCACGGTGCGATTGCCCCGACGACGCCGATCGGCTCACGATGGATGGTGCTCTGCCCGAGGGCGGGGAAACTCGACATCGGTGCCGGCCGAGACCACCGGTAGCTTTCGGCCAGATCGGCAAAGTACAGGAAGTGCGACAACGCGTATCCGATATGAAATCCGGTGGCCTGGCGTACGGTTGCGCCATTCGCGGACATTTCCAGTTCGACGAGTTCCTCGACGGCGTCATTGGCCGCGTTGGCGATTCGGCGCATCACCGCGGCGCGTTCCTGCGGTGTGGCCCGCGACCAGGACCCTTCCGCGAACGCCGCCTGTGCCGCCGCGACGGCGGCGTCGATGTGCGAGGCGTCGCCCTGCGCGACGGTGGCGACGACGGACTCATCGCTCGGGTCGTAGATGTCCATGCGACGATCGGAATCGACTTCCTTGCCGCCGATGCGCATGAGTTGGTGCTGAACTTGCAGCGTTGTCATCGTGTCAGCTCCTGGGGTCGAGGATGATCTTCGTGGCTTCGCGGGCCTCGAAGAGCTTGTAGGCTTCGGCGGCCTCGGACAGGCCCATCCGGTGCGAGATCATGGTGCTGGGGTTCAGCTTTCCCGACGCCATCAGTGCGATGACCTCGTCCATGTACTCGGTGATATGAGAAACACCCATCTCGACCTTGACCCCCTTGAGGTACAGCTCGGAGAACGGCAGGGTCAGCGATTCTTCGGTGTAGACGCCGGGGATGGATAGGGTGCCGCCGGCGCGCACCAGTGAGATCGCCGAGACGAGTGCTGATTCGTGGCCGACCGCGTCGACGACGACGTCGGCGCCGCGCCAGTTCGTCAGGTCGAGAACGGCATCCGAGGGGTCGCCGTGGCTGGCGTCGACTCCGACGGCGCCGTAGCTTTCCGCCTCCTTCAGCCGGGCGGCGACCCGGTCGACCACGATGACCTGCCCGGCGCCAAGGGCGACGGCGGCCATGGCGGCGCACAGGCCCACGGGACCGGCGCCGACGACGGCGACGGTGTCGCCGGGTCGCAGGGCACGTGCGACGGCCTCGTACCCGGTGGTCATGATGTCGCCGGCGAACAGGATGTCGTCGTCGTTGGCGGTGCCGCTGTCGGGGATCTTGCGGGTGGTCAGGTCCGCGGAGGGGACGACCACGTATTCCGCCTGTCCGCCGTCGAGATCACCGAGCGCCAGCCCGAGGCCGAAGATGCGGCTTCCGGCGCAGTTTCCGGGCTGGTGGCGTCGGCACTGGTAACACGCGCCGCAGCTGACCACGCAGGAGGAGACCACACGGTCGCCTTCGGAGAGCTGGCCGACGGCGTCGCCGACCGCTTCGACCGTGCCGAGGAACTCGTGGCCGAGGATGACGTCGGGCTCGATTTCGAGCCGGCCCTCGTACGGATGAAGGTCGGTGCCGCAGATCGCGGTGCGTTCTACCCGCAGAAGGATGTCGGTGGGTTCGGTGATTGTCGGGACGGGCACGTCCTCGATCTCGACCATGTGCGGCGCCTTGAGAACAGCCGCCTTCATCGTCTTCGTCATGGGATCAGACCTGCGCGTCCTTCTTGGCCACCAGTTCGCGATACATCGGGAACAGCGGCTTGGTGAGCGGCACCAGCTTGAGGATCTTGTTCACCGGGCCCTTGGCCTTGACCTGGCCCTTGGCCAGACCGACGGCTAGGTTGTAGTCGCCGCGCCAGAACTGATCGGCGGTGTCACCACGCATGAGCAGGGTGATGTCGGGCTTGAGGTCGGAGGGCCCGGTCACGACGTGATAGTCGTCGCGGAACGCGATCGTCACCTCACACTCGGGGTCGGTGTAGACCACGCGCATGACGATGTTCGCGGCCCGGAACTTCGGGCCCGCCTCCGGATGGTCGCCGGCGTCGCGGAAGACACCACCGATGTACTCGTCGAGCTCGGCGGCGTCTTTGAAGAATCCCATCTCAATGCTCCTAAAGGGTTGTGCGGGTTGATGGATTCCATGCAATCAGCGGACGGCGTGCGTGTGCAGATCCCGTTGGGGGACTCTTCATACCCCCAAAGAGGTATGAAGCAGGTCACAGCATCACTCGAGGGCGACGCCGTTCACAGATTCGAGACCACAGCCCCTGCCCATATCGGCACGGCAGGCGCACGGCGGCATGTCAGCCTGTGACCTGGGGCATATACCAAAGGGGATAGGTAGATACCCCCTGCAGGGGCTGCCGTGGACATACGGCCGGTGTTTGACTTTCTACGGCCGTGGTGAATCCGGCCTCATCCTTCGGCTCCGCGATGACATGCGAGGAATCTCATGACCCACGAAGAACATTCGATGCTGACCTTTGCCCTCCGGTGGTTGCCATACGGCGGGGGAGACGAGCATCTGTTTCCCGAGTTCGGGTTACTTCCATCAGCGTTCTACCAGCGTTTGCAAACAATGCTGATCAGTCGAGCATTTCTCGGGATCGACTTCGCCACGCGACAGCGGCTGCTCGAGCAATGTGCACTGAAACTCGCGACCACGGCTGAACCGACCAACCCCAAGCGGAGGGGAATGCAGATCGCCTAGGATCTGCGACCTCTTCGGCCGATCCCGCCGTGAACACCGGACCCGACCCGCGTCCGGTGCTCACGGGGGTAGGTTGCCTCTTCCCAAGGTAGACGCGAGTGAACTGTCAGCAGTGAACTGGCGTAGCCGCGAGATTGACCAAGAAGTCGAACAGCCTTACGCGCGGACCTATACCGTGCCCACGTCCGATGTCGCCTCCGCCACCGCGAGGCTCAAGGATCCCAATCCGGACAAGCCCAGGCCCCCATCGACCACGATCTGCGCTCCGGTGACGAAGGACGCGAGCGGTGACGACAGGACCGCCGCCATCGCCGCCATCTCGTCGACCGACCCGAATCGACCTAGCGGGATCGCCTCTGTCCACACCTGCTCCCCGACAGGTCCGGCGAGCCTCTTCATTCCCTCGGTTCCCTCGATCGGGCCCGGGACGAGAGAGTTCGCTCGGATGCCGAACCGGCCCCACTCGAGCGCGAGATTGCGCATCAGGTTCTCGACGCCGGCCTTTGCCGCGCCGACATGAGCTTGCAGTGCGAAGGGAAGGTACGCCTGCCCCGCCGAGATGAACAGCAGACTGCCGCGGGTCTCCCGCAACTGCTCGAACGCTGCATGAGCAGTGTGGAAGCTACCGAGTAGGTCGATCTCGATGACCGTCCGGAACCCTTTCGGGGACAGAGTTTCTGCCGGAGCGAAGAAATTGCCCGCAGCACCCGCGACTACGATGGATACCGGCGCCAACTCGTCAGCTGTCCGCTGCAATGCTGCGTTGACCGCGTCGGGGTCCCGCACGTCGGCTTGCGAGTAACTCACGCGGGCACCGAGCCGCGTCAGCTCCTCAGCGGCAGCCTGCAGTTTCAGTTCGGAGCGCCCGCAGATCGCAACATTCGCGCCGGTACGAGCAAAGGCGCGTGCGATGCCCAGATTGATGCCGCTACCGCCGCCAGTGACGAATGCGGTATGCCCACGCAAGAGTTCTGGTGGCAGCAAGTCGACGGGTCCCGGGGTCATGAACGCTCCTCATTACGATGGAGACCCGTCGGACCAAGCTCAACGACCCTCCGTGTCCTCTCTGGCGAGTCAACCAAAAGTCAGCTCACAGCGGCACTGACCGAAGGGGATATTTTCGTCCCCCCGACGGTATATACGCGGCGGCTACCCCTCACGTTCTCCCGGAGTCGCCACCGCCCCTGACGTTCGAACCTCCCTCGAGGGTGTCGAGAAGGAAGGACGCAGTCACGTCGGGCCACTCCTGCAGCCATGGAGATCCGGCGTGAACGTCGGTAAGCAGCATCGACAGGACACCCGAAATCTGCCCCCCGGCGTCGAGGAGGATCCGCGGCAACCCGAGCGACGCGCATCGCGAGACCACCGATGCGATCGACCGTTCCGCTTCTTCCAATCGCCCTGTGGCGGCAAGGCAACACACCTCTAACCCCTTCCACGCCAACAGGGCCCGTGGGCGGCCCTGTTGCGCGACCCGCCCGACCATCGCACGACTTCGGGCCAGCGCCTCCGCGATCGCCGTGTTAGATCCGTCGGCGAGGAGGAGCCTGATCGTCGAATCTTCGTCGAGTTGGGAGCAGACCTCCGTGATGCCGTCGCGCCCGAGTTCGCGGGGCCTCGCGTGTCGCAGGCGAGCACGTGTCGTGGGGTCGAGTGGCAGTCCCGCGCGGATCCGCTCATTCGAGATGCACTTGTCCAACCGACGCAGTTGGAGCTTTGCCGCCGCGGCCGCCCCTTCATCCAAGCGGATCGCCGCGGCAGAAAGATCGCCTCGAAGAACCTTGATTCGCGATCCCACACCATAAGTCGCGAGCATCATGTCGACCACGCCGCCCTCGGCGCCGAGTTCGTTGGCATGATCGAGCAACTGTTCGGCGGTGTTGACATCACCCTTGTCGTACAACAGCGAGCCGAGGAGGGCACCGGCCAGCCGCGCGGCGTGACTGTGCAGACCAGTCCGGCGTCCGAGCGTCAACGCTGTTCGGAAGCTTTCTTCCGCGTCCGCGACATCGAGAAGCTCGTACGCGGCTATCCCGGCCATGCAGTGCCCTCGCCCAGCGCTGCAGCGGTCGGGGGTCGATCGGTCGGCCCCTTGGCCATCGCATGCTCGATCGCGGTCACCACGTCCGGCTGAAAATCCTGCATGCGGAGGTCGGGGATCGACGCGTTGGTGATTCGGATGAACTGCGCGACCATGCCCTCACCGGCTCGGCGCTCGAAGGCGGCGTGGCCACTGATCAGTGTGAACAACGTCGAGCCCAGACTATAGATGTCGGATGCCGGTCCGGGCGCCCGCCCGTGCAGCAGCTCCGGGGCGGTGTAGGCGGGCGAACCCGCGACATTTCCCGTCGACGTCTTGAAGGCCCCACCGACCCGAGCGATGCCGAAATCAGCCAGCTGGGGCTCACCGTAGTCGGTGATCAGGATGTTGGCCGGCTTCACATCGCGATGCAGGATTCCGAGATCATGCGCCGCCTGCAAGGCGCCAGCGAGTTTGATTCCGAACAAGAAGGCGTCGGGCCACGGCAAGGGACCGTGGTGGCGAACCCAGGTGTCGAGAGAGTCCCGTGCGTGGTACGGCATCACGATGTAGGGGCGGCCCCCGTTGAGGACCCCCACCTGCAGTATCTGGACGATATTCGGATGCCCGGACAGCCGACCCATAGCGCGTTGTTCCCGGACGAAGCGTTCGCGGTCACCATGCTCGACGCCATCGAGAACCTTGATCGCGACTGTGCGATCCAACGAGGTTTGCACGCACCTGTACACGGAGCCGAAGCCGCCGCGCCCCACCTCGTGTGCGTTGTCGAACCCCTCGGCTTCCAACTCGGAGACGACAGAGACAGCCAGGTCGCGTTCAGTACCCGCCGGGTCTACATCCGCCATCTCCGAAGCCTGACTCCACTGACGTGCCGCCACTCATTTGGGAACCCCTATCGGAAGAATACGGCTGGAGAGTTCCGGCCACTACTGAATCGGCAGGCCAGAGGCTCAACAATGTGGTCTCACCTCCGTCCAGGGAGGTACAGCGAACTCCCTCGCTGCACCTCACGCGACCGCACAGATTCGCTGACGGCTCCCCTGTGGTTGGGGGTGGCGGCCGGATCGGTCTTGCACAGCAGCGCGATCAGCCCGGACCGGCGGGCATTGGAAATCCACGTCTTCGAGCCGCTGATCACCAGATCGTCGCCGTCGGTCTTGGCGTTGGTCGACATGGCCTGCAGATCCGACCCGCCACCGGGCTCGGTCAGCGCCATCGTGGTCCGGATCTCGCCGGTCGCCATCTTCGGCAGGTACTGCTGCTTCTGCTCCTCGGTGCCATACAGCGACAGCAACTTCGCGACGACGGTGTGCCCGCCCATCGCCCCGGCCAGACTCCAGCGACCGTGCGAGCTTTCAGCCCGGTGACTACCAGTTCGGCGGACGCGACCTCGACGCCGTCGCGCACGGCCCGTCCGCCCACAAGAGCGCGGTTGGTACGCAAGCGCATCGGTGATCAGCCCGACCACCACCTTGGCGGCGACCGGTCCCAGGAACCATGGCCGGTGCCGGAATCGGTTGTGATTCGCTTACGAACCGGCCCCTACTTCCGGGCTGTCGGGCCCCAGTCATCCCGCCCTAATCTGTGGCTTGTTCCGCAGTGTCAACGCTGAGTTGCTCAGCGAATGTCAGCACTTTCGGTGAAAGCAGTTGGTAAGGAGGTACTCTGACCGCCTTGGTGAATCCGGGGCCGAGTTGCAGTGCGTACATCCCCTCTCTGCCCTCGAACCGACCGATGAGTTCACGCACGATGGCGGCGTCCTCGCTGGTTTCGGGGTACAGGATGTCGTCCAGCTGATCCTGTATCGCGGCCAGCGCCGGCATGGCTTCCTGCGTCATCGTGATCACGCTCGGGTCGGTAGTCATCGCTAGCAGCGGCTCGCGGTTGTACTTTTTGTCCATCACTCCGGAGGACTTCTTCATCCACTCGCGATCCATGTTCACCTCTAGGACGGGATCCTCGTTGATGCTGGCCCGTGTGCATACCGCCGCCGCCTCGATGCTGATGTGCAGCATGGTGTGACGGAGCTGCAGCAGCCATTGGTAGCCCGAACAGCGGTTATACAGGTCGTGGAAGAGTTTCTGCGCCGCCTCGTACTCGGCCGTTTTGGTGCCTCCGAATTTGTCCTGGATGAGCCAGTACGTCTGTGTTTGGTGCACGTGAAACGCGCTGCTCACCGTGACGACGCCCGACCGGATGCGGCGGCAGAACTCGTCCGCCGCGTCGGGAATATTCCACCGGAATTTGCCGTCTCCCACGTCTCGAAGTGCGCGTTCGAGAACGTCCATGAACACGTCGAGTTCGTCGAACACGTACATGAGCAGGCCGCGGTCGACGCGGCGCTTCAATCGTTGGTAGGCGGCTGAGTATCTCTCGTGCTCTTCGTCGGTGAAGCTGCACACCTGCGTGAAGATCACCGCGGCATCGATGGCGGGGTCGGTGTATCCGAGGAGGGCACCGTGCGCCGAGGACGGGGAGTTCTCCGCTGCGATCTGTGCAGCCAGGTCATCCTGCATCGCTTGCATCCTGACCCGGAACTCCTCGACCCGCTGGGCCGCAATCTCCGGTGCGAGAGCGCCGTTGACGAGCCAGTCCTCGGCTCGAACGATGGCTCCAGACACGGTAGCGGCGACAGCATCTCGAGCCACACCGACTGTGACTCTCCCGTCCTTGGCACCTTCGATGCCGAGCAGCAGAAGTGCGTGCATTGATCTCCAAGATAAGCGGGTTCGCGGGAGCGCCAACCTGCGGAGGGTCGTTCTTGACGACGCTTTGGAACGCGCCAGTAGCGGTCTCGAAGAACTCCGAGGCTGTTTGCGCGGGGAGGCTAGCCAGTGAACCCCGGAAATCGCGCAATGCGTCTACCCACCGTCGGAGCTGCTGCATGCCGTCGGTGTTCTCAGCAGAGATGCCGGCACCGCCGGGCGTGAGTTCCATGGCTGAGACAGTAATCGGCAGATCGTGTGACTTCTTCGAAGGAGTCACAAGCACCATCCGATCACAGGAACACATGGGGACATGTCATTGCTCCAGGTTATGGAGGGTTTCGGCGCTGGCCAGTGCGGTGAGGTCCTGGAAACCCGGCTCTCGCCTCGCGTGTTCCCTCCACGTCTCGAGCCAGAGGTGCCGTCGGCGAAAGCCCACGGCTGGCGCCGTCGCCCGCGATCAGGGTGTGGCGGCGCGTTGGCAGTTGGGGCAGTGGGTTTCGCCTGTGTGGGTGACGGCGATGTGCATTGGAATCAGGGCGGCGAGCAGCCGGGGGTGGATGCGCGGGTGCGTCAGGGGTAGGTCCAGCGGCTGCCCGGTGCGGTCGTGGGCGACGGTGATCGCGTTGTCGCAGTCCCAGAGCGCGAGGGCGTGGTCGTCGTTGTAGGCGGTGCGGTAGCGGATGCCGTCGACTTTCGTTGCGGCCGGTTGGTCTTCGTAGATCGCCCTCGCCCATTGTTGGGTGAGGCCGCGATGTTCGTTGCCGGCGGCGAGGGCGGGCAGCGCCCCGATCGCCAGCGCCGCTCCGGGGGTGGTGAGGTCGTAGGTGACGATGTCGAGGACCGGTAGGACCTGGGTGACCCGCCAGTGCGGGCACAGGGCGGCGACCCCGGCCTCGCCGAACACCTCGCAGGCGCTGGTGGCGAGGTCCACGGCCAGGTACAGCACCCCGCGCTGGTCCGGGTCCATCGCGGGCGGGGTGGGGGTGTGGTGGTCGAAGCGGGCCAGCGGCCCGAACCGGCGGAAGGTGATCCCGTTCGGGGTGAACCGATCCCGGTGGTAGACCCGGAACCACGGCGTCGTGGTGGGGTCGCTGGGTGTCCAGGTCCAGCGGTGATCGGCCGAGGGGAGGGGCCGGACCGGCGCGGGGAGGGGCTTTACCATCCGGCGGCGGTCAGGCCGGTCGCGACGGTGATGACGTGGTCGCTGTCGCGGGCCATTTCCTGGGCGGGGGTGCGACCGGCGAAGGCGGTGTTGGGGCCGGTCATCCACCGCGAGAGGCTGACTTCACCGCCGGGGAACGCGCGGGTCAGGCGGTCGAGGTCGGGCAGGACCGGGTCGGCCCGGTCGGGGGTGAACTGCCAGGTCGGGAACCGCCACTCCCGGCCGTCCTTGAGCCCGATGAGCCGCCCGTCGGCGGCCATGTCGGACACGGTCTGCCGGGAGACGCCGAGGATGTCCGCGACCTGGGTGCGGGTGAACGAGGCGGCGAGTTGCTCGCGCCGCTGATCGACCTGCAACTGCAGGTTCTCCTCGTCCAGGGTGGCGGTCTGCGCCGAGGTCGGTGCCGGCCCCCATTCGTCGTCGGGGACGCTCGCGAGACGGCGGCCGGGCGCGGACGCCGGCAAAGGATCCATGGGGGTGCTAGCCCCGGATTGTTCGTCCCGCAGGATCTGCGCGGCGATCTCGAGCGCCTCGACCTTGGTCTGGACGATCCGTGCCGGTGACCGCGGTGTCGGGGTGGTGATGGTGAGTTCGGTGACCCGTGACCACGCGAGGGCGCCGCCGCCCTTGGCGACGGTCACCTTCCAGCCGCCGGCGCGGTGGCGGCGACCGGCGAGGTGGCGTGGTGCCCGCACATAGGGGGTGGTGTGCGGGGTGTGTCGTCGTGTCCCGGGCATGGTGTACCTCCTCGACCTCATTGTACGGGTAATGCGGGTTACGCGGGAAGTGCGGCCTTCGACCAGGGCATTCGGTAACGCTGCGATCTGCACGCCGATATGTGACATGGGTCACACCATCGGAGTTGATTATGTCGTCCCCTCAGCCGTACCCGGGCCCACCCCAGCCTTACGTTGTCTCACCTCCAGCAAGAGGCAGCTCTGGTCACCTTGCGGCTCTGGTTGCGGCGGCCGCGTCGAGTGTGGGCATCGTGATCGGCAGTTTCGGACCGTGGGCGAGTTTCCTTGGTTTCGGTACCAGCGGGATCGATGGTGACGGCGTCTTCACGCTGATCCTCGGGCTCGTCGGGGCGACGGCGATCTTCACGTTGTGGGGGTCAGGTCGGTCCCGGTACGGACTCCGGTGGGTCGGCCCGGTCGTCGGTGCGCTCTGTCTCGTGGTGGCGATCGTGGACATTGTTGCCGTGGCCTCGATGCGCGGTGAGTTGTTCGGTGAGCCGATGGGTGCCCGGGTCGGCTGGGGCTTGTGGATGGTGACCCTCGGGTCGCTGGCTTTGTGCGTCACCGCGGCGATCGCGGCGGTTCAGATCGGGCAGCGCACTGATCGGGGTCCACAGCCGCGACTGCAACCGGCAATCCCGAGCGCCGGTGGCCCACCGGGGTGGATGTCGGTGCTGATCGGTGTCTTGGCGATCGCGCTACTGGGTTTGATCGGATACATCGCGATTGGACCTCGACTCGTGGAGGAGGCCGATCGCGCTGAACGCTCTGCCGGTTCGACGGAATCGGCCCCGACCACACTGCGGGTCACCCTGAATCCAGGAGTCGACCCCGTCGAGGCGTTGCCGTCCAGTGCCCGGCCGTGCCCGCCGCTGTTCGCCGCCGCCGAATTCACGTCCTCGGCTGTCGGTACCGCCGTCACCTCATGTGGATTCGCCGAAGAGGTTCGACGCCAGTACCTGAATCAACCGCAGCGTGGAAGGCCCGTGACAATCGAGGCCGATAGCCCGGTCACCGGACAGCGGTACCCGATGGGCTGCGGCGGGGTGCGGGTGGTGACCTGCAGCGGCGGCAACAACGCAGTGGTCTATGTGTATTGACGTGTATTGATGTCGGCTGACGATGTGCCGACGGTGTTTGCCATCTGCCTGCCTCGGCGTGCGGGGATCACGCGTTACGGTCGACTGGACCCGAATCGGTTGGCGCCCAGGATCGGCGGAAACATTTCGCGCACCGGACGAGCAGACTGAGCAGCTCCCTGCGGTGGTCCGTTGCCCGCGATGAGCCAGTCGTGAGTGCAGATCAATTGCATTGGGGGCCGGTGATGTAACCCTGTTCGCACCCGTACTGCAGTTGGATCTCACCGCTTGTCGGGTCTTCCCCACAGGCGAGGCCGCATCGTTCGTACCCGTTGACGACTCCATCACCGTTGCGGTCCTGGGAGGGGTCGTACGGATAGCCGGACGCACCGCTGCCGGGATCGACCGTACTGGCACATGCGGGGTCCGTCGTCGAGGAGGACCCGTCGGTGTAGACCGCCACGCCCCCGTAGTCGCAGTACTGCAGGACCGGGTCGGCCGGGGGAACGTAGGTGTCACATACCGCTTCATAGCCCACGGTCCCGTCCGAGTACAGGGCGGTGCCGGATTGGTAGACGGCCAGGTCACCGCACTCGAAGGTGACTGGCGGCGGTGCGGGCACAGCCACCGGCTCGCTCGACGGCGGCGGCGCCGGCGGTGGAGTCGGTGAGGCGGGTGACGAGGCAACCGACGATGGCGCCGGCGTCGGCGTCTGGGGTGAGGTGTCCTCGGTACCGCACGCTGTCAGGACAAGGGCGCTGATCGACACGGCCGCGAGAAAGAAGTGCTTGAGATTCATCGTTGTTCTCGTTCAGTCGATCATCGCGAGTGTGGAGGCGGCGCCGGCAGGCGCTGATTCCGTTCTTGTGCTGTCTATCGTCGGTTCCCTCGGCGGCGTTGCAGGTTCGGCTCGGTGGGTATCTAGCCGAGCGAAGTGCCGGGTTGCACTACGCAACGATGAAGGGCGAGATTCCGATGCTCGTCCGATGCTCGGCGGCCCGTGTGTACCGCGGAGCATGTTGGGTGAGGCGGCGGTTGGTTCAGCAGGAGGCTCCTGAGGTCACCGTGGCGACGCGGGTGCTGATCCACTGGGCGATCTGGGTGAGCATCGCTGTCGCGTCGTTGAAGGATCCCGAGGGCGCTTCCGCCGCGATGGCAACGGCGAGTTGTCCGCTGCCGGTGCTGATGATGCCGAACTGGCGCGCGAGGTAGCGGCCTTGTTCGTCCGGTCCCCAACCGCCTTTGAAGGAGGTATTGGGCAGGGTGCCCAGACCCCACCGCTGGTCGCCGGCGATGTCGTCCATGTATCCGAGGACTTGCGCGGCTTCGGTATGGCACGGCAGAAATGAGGCGAATTGTGTCTGCGCGGCGAGTGACCACACTGTTTGCCCGAAGGCGCTGTACTCGGGACGGGTCTTGCGGGATTCGACGACGGTGGCCGGATCCCCGAATGATTGAAGCACCGCCTGCACCTGGGTGGCGGCGACCGGGGGTGCGCCGAGCGAGTCCCAGAGTTGGTCGGCGGCGGCGTTGTCGGATGCGGTGACGGCCTGGGCGGCGGAGGTGAGTTGTCCGCTTCCCCCGGGTGCGGTGAGTGCGGCGATGGCCAGGGGCACCTTGATCGTCGACCACGCGGGCCCGGTTTGTAAGGTGCCGGCCACGATCGATTGACCGCCTCCGACGGGGGCGAGGGCGATTCCGGTGTCGCCGCCGAGTTGAGCGGCGAGGGCGTCGAATCCGGCCAGCGGGCCCTGCCCGGCCGCGGCCGGGGGCGCCGCCGGGACGAGTGGCGTGGTGCTCTCCGGTGGGACGACCACGATCTGGGTGATCGTCTTGCCCGGCCCGGTATTGGCGTCGCCGGAGCGTGGGGGGATGGTGCACGCCGACAGCGCTGCGGCGGCGACGGCCGCGGCGGCCACCATGGACAGGACCCGGCTAGAACACATAGACCACCGCATTGTTCCCGCCGGTGCAGGTCACCACCTTCGACCCCGAGCAGCTCATCGTGTAGGTCTGGCCGGTGACCGGGCTGGTAGCGGTGACGGTGACGGTGCCGCCGCGCTGCGGTTGGCTGATGTACTCGAACCGCACCTCTTCGGAGAACTCGCAGGAGGTGACGTTGCTGCCGACCGCGGAGGTGGGGAATTCGGTGTTCGGGAAGACGCTCGCGCAGCGGGTGGAGTACGACGGGACGACGTCACTGCCGCCGCCCTGCGCCGGTGCCGGACCGGGAACCTGCGGTGCGGGGGACGTGACGATCACGGTGTGGGTTCCGTCGCCGGCCTGGTTCGCGGTGTCGTTGACGATCAGTGGCCACACCCAGATGTAGCCGATGATCCCCAGCAGGCCGAGGGTGAGAGCAACCAAGAGCACCCACATCCACGCCAGCGATCGGGGTGGATGCTGCGGCGGCGGGGGCAGGTACATCGGATGTGGAGTCACGTAGGTCGGCGGCGGAGGAACGTTGGGCACCGGCGGGGCAGGGTGTTCGGGTTCGTACCCGGGCTGCGAGTAGATCGGCTGGGTGTGCTGCGGATCGGTGTCCCACGGTCGCGGCGGCTGAGGGGAGCTCATCAGGTAGGTCCTTGAGGGTGCTGGGTGCCGTGAACGCGTAGGGCAGTCGTGGGCAAGGGTACGAAATAGGCGAGGAAATGCAGCGGGCGTCGACGGACGTCTACTTCTCCAGCGCTTGGAGCGGGCGATTCGTTACAGGTTCGGCGACCACGGATGGTTCCGGGCCGCCCCTCGCGGAACGAGATTCCCGGGGAAACTATTGCGGCTCTTGTCGTCTCATCACCGATGGTTCATACCACGATTGACCGGAACACTCTGTCGGTCATTCGACCGTATCTTCCGGGTGCAGATATCTGGCGTGCGGTCTCGCGGTCGAACCGACGCGTGCGGAGCGTGCGGTAGGAGACCTCGCGCACCTTCTTCGTCGGAGGCTGGAACGGCGAGGTTCTCGCCGCGTCCTCACCGCCACGCTCGGCGGACGGCCGCCCCGACTCCGGTTGGTGCATGCACCCGCGCCGTTTCGATTCGGCGCGCCCGGCAGGTCGTGGTAACGGACCGGGCGGTATCAGCGATCTCTCAGCGAACCCTCAGGGTCATTTACTTCCAGCAAAGGATTCGCACGTCATGACGCAGCCTCCGCCTCCTGGACCGCCGCAGCAGCCTTACGGCCAGCAACCGTATCCGCAGCAGCCGGGACAGCCGTACCCGAACCAGTACGGGTACCCGCCCGCTCAGCCGCCGCGGAAGCGGAAGAAGTGGCCGTGGATCCTCCTCGCGATCCTGGTGGTCTTCATCGCAGGATTCGCCGGATGCACCGCGCTGGTCGGTGGGGCGATCAACAGCGTGGACGAGGAGTCGAAGAAGGAGGTCGCTGTCACGTATGAAGTGACGGGCGATGGCCAGGGTGCGATCGTCACCTACACGTCGGCCGACATGAACATGGCACAGGAATCCGGCATTGCGCTGCCGTGGACGAAGGAAGTGACGGTCACGGGAATCATCAAGACGGCCAGCCTGACCGCATCCAATGGCTTCGAGGACAGTGGCTCGATCACCTGCCGAATCCTGGTTGACGGTGCCGTCGTCACCGAGAACACCTCGTCCGGCGTGGGGGCGACAGCGTCGTGCGTCCAGGCGGACCTGGGCGGCAACTAGAATATGCCAGTTTTATTGTGCACCAACATGATGTGATCTTCCGCAGGCCCTTCTAGGGGCTGAGGCGCAGGCCTCAGCTCTGATATGAGGGGCGGCGGGCGCAACACGTTTCTCAATCAGTGGTTAGTCGATGCCCCGTCCAGTTTGCGCCAGTCGTGTTTCGTGCTGGCGGGGCCTAGAATTCGGCACGCCCTTGCGCTGCACCCATGCGGCCCGGCGGGGAGACTCGCACAACGCCATCACGTAGTTGGTGAGCACCGTGCTCGATTTCGCGTGGTCCCCGAGGCCGCCACTCTTGGGCAGGGGGCGCAAGCCTCCACCCGCCCGTTGCCGTGGGCGATTGCGCATACTTGGTCGTCGGATCATCGACAATAGGGATGCTCCGGCCGTAGTCGCCGGCGGTGGGCAAAGGGGGAGCGCAACATGGTCGACGGATCGCGGGCCGGCACGACGTTCGGCCGTTACCAACTGCAGGTGTTGCTCGCCAGGGGCGGAATGGGCGAGGTCTATCGGGCATACGACACCGTGAAGGGCCGTACCGTGGCCCTGAAGCTGCTGCCCGAGGAGTTCGCGCAGAACCCCGGCTACCCGGCACGTTTCCGCCGGGAAGCGCAGGCTGCTGCGCGGCTGCAGGAACCGCACGTCATCCCGATTCATGATTGGGGTGAGATCGACGGTCTGCTCTACATCGACATGCGGCTCGTCGAGGGATCCGATCTGCGTACCCTGCTGACCAGGGGCGGTTCGATGCCGCCGGCACGGGCGGTGCGGATCGTGATCCAGATCGGCGCGGCACTCGACGCGGCGCACGCCGCCGGACTGGTCCACCGCGATGTCAAACCGGAAAACATCCTGATCACCGGCGACCGCGACAACGAGTTCGCCTACCTGGTCGACTTCGGTATCGCCAGCGACGCCCTGGCCACCCAATTGACCACCGCCGGCAGCATCATCGGCACCTACGCCTACATGGCGCCCGAACGGTTTGACGACGAGCCGGTGACCGGCCGGTCCGATATCTACTCGCTGGCGTGCGTGCTGTACGAGGCGTTGACCGGTGCCAAGCCCTACCAAGCCAGCACGATCAGTGGACTGATCAAGGCTCACCTCACATCCCCCGTACCGCGCGTCAGCACCACCATGCAGACCATCCCGGTGGGGTTCGACGAGGTCATCGCGCGCGGCATGGCCAAGGATCCCGCGGACCGCTACGCCTCCGCCGGGCAGTTCGCGAGCGCCGCACAATCCGCACTCACCCACCACGACCGCCACACCGCCGGCACGATCGCGGAGACCACGCTGCGGCCGGCCACCGCGATGCCGCTCCTCGAGCCGACCGCCTTCGACCCGGTGCCTCCGGACCGCGAACATCCGGTGCCGCAACACACGTGGTCCCCTCAGCAGCCGAAACCCTCGCATCTGGTGCCGGTTTTGATGACGCTGCTCATCGTCGGTCTGCTCGCCGTGGGCGGTGTTGTCGCCTGGCTGGCCGTGAACCAGGGCGACTCCGGCAGCACACCGTCGGCCGCGGGCGCCCGCACCACAACTGCCGACCTATCGGCTCCGGCGGTGCTCCCACCAGCCGATGTCCGTCAAGCACCCGCAGCCCCAAGCACCGAGACCCCGGTTCCGGCGCCCGTGCCATCGTCACCGGTCACGGCGCGCCCCGGAGACCTCGGCCTCTCCATCCCGATCGCCCAACCGCGCTGCGACGGCACGGGCATCGTTGTGGTGGGATCGGCGGTTACGCCAGGCCAATACGCCGAGGACGTCCAAAGTTTTCTCGTTGCACACCCGGGTTCCTCATACCTGCGCACGGATCAGGCGTGTCCCTCCCTGCGGCAGGCGACGGATGAAGGCAATCCGATCTATGCGGTGTACAGGGCGGCGGGAAAATCGACAGATGCGGTGTGCGCCCTCGTGTGGGCGCAAGGTGAGGATGCATACGGCAAGTGGCTCGACCTGAATACCGATCCCACTTTCATCATCCCGTGCTCCTAGGTTCAAAGTATTAATGCCGGTGCACTGCAACAACAATAAGCATTCAGAGCTCATCGGAAGGCTGCACATCACTTGACACGTGGACGTTGTCCGTCGGTCGGCGGGTGGGTTCGCTTCAGAACCCGGCGCCACTGTCGAAACCGTGCGGGCCTTCTGGTCGTCCGGGTGCGGTCCGACGAGTGAAACCGCTGGCATGTCGTGGTTGTCGTCACTCGGGATCGTTGCTGTTACGCAATAATTTTCGATTCTCGTAAGGGGGAGATGAATCGACGAATGACGTTTGCTGTGCGGTGCACGTAACGGTTCAGGACGAAGTGTCGACATACCAGATATGCCACTCACCCTCCGCCTGGCGGGGGTCGCCTTCCTCTGCGCCGCGCTCGCCGGCTGCGCCGCCACCGAGGTCTCCGACTCACCGCAGCCGAACAGCTCGAACACCAGCACCGTCGCCAGTGCAACAACCGTCGAACCCCCGCCTCCGTTGCCACCACAGGCGACACCCGAGCCCGTACCCGCGCTCGAGACGGAATCGGTCGAAGCAACAGTTGTCGAGGAACCCTACATCCTCGACTGTCAGATCGGGCTCGGCCCAATCGAAACCTACTGGTCGGACGGCACTGTCACCGGCTACTCCGACTACTGCCAGTCCGTCCACGACGAAGTTCTGCAGAATGAAGTCGACGCGAACACGCCGGTGTGTAATGGAACTATCTGCCAATATCCCTCCGGTGCAACAATTCCCGACCCGAACGCGGTACCCGACGATCGATGCACCAACCAGATCAACTACGCGGGTGATCCCCGTTCGAACGCAGAGATCAACTCGATCGGCGCGCAGACCGGACAGTGCCCTGCACCGATTTCCTGATTTTCCACCGCGGGGATAGTCGCCCCTCCGGTGGAGCGCTTGGACCAGAGCAACGTGATGGTCGTGGTCGACGGCTCCTAGGATCGATTTCCCGATCGCGCAGCGGACTTGCCGTTTCGGCACGTCTCCGCTTCGGTGACGCAGAGTTCGCAGATCAGCCTGAACCGGGCCCCGCTGAGGAGTGGCAGGATTTCCCGCTAACAGTCGGACGAGGCCTCAGTAACGACTAGCTAATGCCGGCGTCCTGAACCACGGTGCCAGCTGGCACCCCGTTACGTGGCTGACCAGGCCAGATGAGAAGATTTGCGATGTGAATCGGTCAGAAGGATGTGCCCGTTGCGGGCAACCCACGCGAATGTGGCGGCGGCACTGCGAGAGTTGCAAGCCTTTCGTCCAACAGGTCCTCCAGCAGTACGTTGTTTCGGCGCGGGACCTCCTGGGAGTAACCGGTCCGCTGGGGCAGGAGTGGACCGACCTCCATACTTGGCTGGATGGGGCGCATGTCCCTCGGCAAGACGCGCTCGCAAAGATCAAACCCGATGCGATCGAATGGTTGCGCCGGTACGCGGCGTTCGCGCACAGCGACGGCGTCATCACCGACGACGAACTCGGGACATTTCGTCGTGCGACCCAGATCCTTGGACTTGCCGTCGGTGACGTCGCCGCGCTCGACGGCGAACTGGCCCGTCAGCACATGCTGACTCGCATCCGATCGGGTCAGCTGCCCACCGTCCCCGCACCGGCCCTGCATCTGCCGCTCGATGAGCAGTGCTTCCTGTTGGCCCCGGCTACGAGGTGGCGGGATTTGAAGTCCGGCCCACAACCCACGCCCGGGCAACTCGTAGTCACCAACCGCAAGATCAGATTCGTAGCCTTGCAGCACGGGGGCGAGATACCCCTGTCGAAGCTGCACCGAGTCAACTGGGTGGGGCGCGACAGTATCGCCCTCGACGCGACCAACCGATCGCTAACGGGCCGATTCGCCGTTCACGACCCGGAGTACGCGGCAACCATCATCGATACCGCCCTACGGATCGACCGCAGAGTCTTGCTGAACAATGACGGCGCATCACGATCCATCCCTCAACATGTGAAGGCAGCTGTGTGGCAGCGCGATCAGGGACGATGCTGCGAATGCGGCGCCAACTCCTATCTCGAATTCGACCACATCATTCCCTTCTCTCTCGGGGGTGCAAGCACCGTAGACAACCTCCAGTTGTTGTGCCTGAGATGTAACCGGGCCAAAGGAGCCCGCCTTTAGCCGTTTCCCGCCTTCACCGCGTGCAGCGCCAGCAGCGCCAGCAGCGCCCCGATCCTCCATCCTCCGAGGGGTACACGAACTTGGTAGCGATGCCGGCTTCCACCAATCGCGGCTTGTGCATCTCGCTGACGCTGACGGAAGGGATCCGCGCCGTGCCGGTGCCGGTGCCGGTGCCGGTGGGGTCGGGTACTTGTCGAGAGGCCGACATTCCTATCGCCGGGTGTCGGCGTTTCGTCCAGTCGGGTGATGATGACCTCTAGCCTCAGGGCTGGTTGGTGTGATGCATGACCCACCGCGCCTGTCGGTGGTCCCCGTAGCGGGCGCGATCGTGTGAGTGACCACACGGAGTTGAAGCGGGCGCTGCTGTTCCCGTCGTGGTTTTCCGGTGTGATCCTGCGTTTGCGCCGAGAGAACCACGGCCTGCCCGGTGCCCGGTGAAAGGGCTTTGGTGGGGCAGTAGCCTGTGTGCGCGTAGGACCACGTCGTGGGTGTGGTGTGCGCCGCCGTTTATCGCACGTTCCCGGACCTCGTTGATGTCGATGTGCCAGCTGTGATCGAGGAGCGCCGCCACGTCACCGGGGGTGACCCAGTCGTCGGGGTCGAAGCCGTGCTCGCGTGCCGCGTCCGCGTCGCGGATGTCGTGGTGCACGATCAGCAGGGTGCCGCCCGGTGCGACGGCGGAGATCAGCGCGCGTTCGGCGGCATGGTCGGCGGTTATGCGCAGGGCGGGGTACTGGGCTGAGACCAGGTCGAATCCACCGGTGGGGAGATCGGGTTCGAGCAGTCCGCTCAGCACCCAGGTGATGTCCACGTTTTCCCTGTCTGCGTGGGCCCGGGCCCGGTGGACGGCGATCTGCGAAATGTCCAGCGCGGTGACGGCCCATCCCTGGCGGGCGAGCCAGAGTGCGTCGGCGCCTTCACCGCAGCCGACGTCGAGGGCGCGTCCTGGGCGTGCGCCGGTCATCTCGTCGACAAGTGCGCCGTTGGGTTCTCCGCTCCAGACGCGATCGCGCTCGCTGTAGCGCGCATCCCATTCGTCCGCCTCGCTTGATGTCGTCGTGACCTCGGTGACCTTGCCCGCTTCGTCCATGCCAACACAGTGCAATAGCACTGACGGTTTCGGCGAGAGTTCTCGCCGTATCGGCAAGAATGCCTGTGCTCGGAGGAGCGCGGTGGGCCGATGGTGTTGTTCTGGATTGTGTTCTGCTGCGATCCTGACGGGCACAGTGTCAGGTGGGTTGGTGCCTGTTCGATGTCGAGATAGTCGTCGATGAGAGATGCCAGATTTTCCTGCTGGTGGTGGGGGTGGGATCACGGCGGTCTCCGGCCCTGTGAGGGTGTGACCGGCGCCGCCGTAGTAGTTCGGGACGACCACGATATGTCGCGGGTTTTCGACGATCAGGATGCCGTCATGACGGTGCGGTGCCGCGCGTCAGCCGGGGAGGGCGCATCGTCAACATGGAAGTGATCGGCACACGTCCGCGGCGGACTGTGTAATGGGGTCCCGTGCCGGTGTCCGTACCTCGTCATTCGGATGGTGTATTGACAACCGGAAAGCTTGTATTCGAGTGCATTACGGGTGACGTGGGCTTCAGCCCCGCGGACCTGCGGTGCTGGGAGGTTTGGTTGGATTCAGGAATGAAGACAGCTGTTCGCCTCTCGGTCGCGGCCGCACTTGCCGGCCTCGTGATCATGTCTCTGGCAGCGGGAATTGCCGCCGCGGAACCTGCCCCGCTGCTGCCGCCGCCGTTTACCGCGGATGTCGACGGCTCGACAATCAATATCTCACTGACCCACCCGAACGATTATGGACGGTGCGGTGCGGTGGTCCTGCCGACGGGTGCAGAGTTGGCGTGGGAGAACTACGTGTGGCCGAAATTGGAGGGCTTCGACTACGCGATCTTCCCGGCGACCCACGAAACCATGACCTACTCGATCCCCGATGTCGCTGTCAGTAGCTACAACGTCATCACCGAGTGCTGGGATTCCGCTTCGTCTCAGTATGCGCGCAATGAACCGAAGGTCGTCGTTGTCGCGCCGGCGCCGGTGACTGCGCCATCGAGCGGCAGTCGCGACGGCCTCAACTTTGGCAGCTAGAGGTCGTCCCATTCGATGCGACAGTGCCGCTGTCGTTGCATCGGGAGTCCCCGCCCAGCCTCACCCACCGACACAACCGGAGAAAATTATGTACAGGAACATACTGGCAGCAGTACTTGCTGCCACCACCCTTGCGATGGGGGCGGGTTGTGCATCGGAGGAAGCCTCGCCGCCCCCGCAGCCCAGTGCTACCCGCACACTGACGGCAACCACAACCGTCGGGTCCACCAGCACCCCAACTGAATTGCCTCCAACCTCCGAACCGATCGTGGACCAGGTCGCTCCCGCGCAGCCGATCGAGGTGGAAAAGACCTTCCTGTTCTGCGATGGGCACCCGCTGGTCGGGGTGTACAGCGGCTCCGACGGCCTCCAGTACTCGGTCCCGAACGACCCGCAGTGCGAGTACCTCACCGATCAGGAAACGTTCGCTCCGCCGACCGAAGTGGTGAAGACCTTCCTGTTCTGCGATGGGCACCCGCTCGTTGGTGTGTACAGCGGCTCTGACGGCCGGCAGTACTCCGTTCCCAATGACCCGCAGTGCGGGCAACTCGCACCAGCCGAGACCGCGCGCCCGTACCCGACGGAGGATGAGTCGTTCATCGAAACATGCATGGGCAAGTCCGGTCAGACCCGCGAGGCGTGCATCGCCGATATCCAGGACGGCATCGACAAGGGATACATACGCGTCCCGTGACCTGAATACTGCTCCGAACTGGGGTGCTCCGAGCCTCCGGGCAGCGTAGTTCTGCTCTGCACCCCCTGATCAAGGGAGAATCAGACGGTGAGCGACCGAACCGGCGCAGACCTCGAGCGTGAACTCGCCATGCTCGCCTACATACGTGACCGTCTCCGCGCTTCGGAGGGGAACGATGTCTGTATCCCCACCACCGCCGTCGACCACGTGCTCGATGAGCTCAACAGTCTCGAGCGATCACCGTGGGATACGACATGATTCCGCTCGTTCACGGCCTCGGTGGTGGCCATGCAGGCGAACAATAGGGTTGCTCGCGCCGCCGCGACGACGTCACCATCGGGTCTGGTACGTCCGGGGTACGGAAGCAGCACACGCTTCCTGCAGGCTTTACGTAGTCGCGATCGTCACGCCCGTACCAGGCGGAAATGCCTGACGCGGCCCGCACGGGGCGACTCGCGGCTGACTCCACTGCGTCCCCGGTCGGAGCAGGACCGGGCGACTCTGGGACAGGCCCGGTCCCTCGTCATATGAAGAGCGTTTCCGTCGCCGTGCCTGAAAGCGTTGGCGTCGGCAGACGTTCCCGATGAGACCACTGGAGAACGACACGCCGATCCAAACGGCCGTCGCCCTCATCATGCTTGCCCTGGGCTGACCCTGACTGGCTGCATGGAACCGACGCCGGCGCAGGAATTGCTGCCGATCGCTACGACAGCCTCAACCCCAATGATGTCCGGGCCGAGTTCGAGTCCCTGGCGGACGCCCGATGAAGGCCTGGGCACCATCTGCCGGTATCTGTCCGGGGCGACCCGCCCTGACACCGATTCAGCTCCCCGGACCCCGTCACCGTGGGTTCAGGGCCAACTCGACTGGCAGGCCTGCAAGGAGGCCGGAAACATCGACGAGTACCGGAAGTACTCGTCGTGCGTGGCGGGTCGATCCCGTCGCAGTGCCGCGATCGTAGACCGCGACGTTGTCGTCGTGACGGTGCTGCCGGCTGTCTGAGGGCGGCAGGCCCGGGCACCGCGCGGCGATTCATTCACACGACGTATTGACATCCGGCCGGGGGTCACTGCCAATTTTGTAGTCAAAGATGCTGGTGCACGCGGTGTCTCGTGTAGTTGCTGTAGGGGCAGGGATCTGATTCGATACGCGAACGAGCGGCACGACCCATGTGGGTCGTTGTCGAAGGGCGGATCGCTGCGCACCTCACACTGGTCCACCGAGAACGTTCACTCGACCCGGGCACGACTCGCCGCTCGGTCGAATCCTCATCGCGAAAGAGAGCACATGAAAAGACTTCTCGCCGTCCTCGCCATACCGGTGGCGATCATGGTCGCCGGCCTCGGGCTCGCAGGAACCGCCAGCGCAGACACCGGACCGATCCAGCCGTGGGGCACGGTGCTGACCGGGTCGGGCGGCGGACAGATCGAACTGACCGGCCTCCGCTCGGGCCCCAACCTCACGGTCTTCGAACTCACCTTCACCCCGGGCGACCAGGCATTGTCGGGATCGAACATCTTCACTCCCACGCTGACCTATGGGCCCACTGGCACCGTCGCCGCCGTGGACTACAGCGACGTATCGACGGGAATTCTGTTCAGCGGCACCGTGCCACCGCACGGTCATGCCACGTTGGACTTCGCCTACAAGGTGCCGCTGGCCGCACTCAATCCCGCCACATTGACGGTGGACGTGGGATTCCAGGACTTCACCTGGACCGGCAATCTCGCTGACCAGTGGTCGGCGCCGGCTCCGCGTTCTCCGTTCGGGTCGTAGCACCCTTCACTTGCACCGCTGGCGACATACGGAATGTCGCCGCCGGTGCGCCCTGAACAGGGCGCCGCAGCCGAGTGCTCCGCTGCGTCTGAACCTCAGACGCTGAGCCCTCGGCTGCGCAGGACCGCAACGTCGCCGAACCCCCTGCCCGCGGGGGCATGTGGTCGCCGTGTCGGCCTGTCGCTGGCGTCAGCGCAGCGACCGCGCCGGGGCAGGTCAGCAGGTTGCGCCCGAGGTGACCGTGGAAACGCGGGCGCCGATCCATTGAGCAATTTTGGTGAGCATCGCTGTTCCGTCGTTGAAAGATCCCGAGGACACCTCCGCTGCGATGGCAACGGCGAGTTGCCCGTTGCCGGCGGGGATGATGCCGAACTGGCGCACGAGGTAGCGACCTTGCACGTCGGGTCCCCACCCGCCCTTGAAGGAGGCGCCCGGCAGGGTGCCGAGACCCCACCGTTGGTCGGCGTTGATATCGTCCATGTACCCGAGAACCTGCGCGGATTGGGTGTGGCAGGGCAGGAATGATGCGAACTGTGCCTGCGCGGACAGCGACCACGCTGTTTGGCCGAACGCGGAGTATTCGGGGCGGGTCTTGCGCGATTCGACCGCAGTGGTGGGATCACCGAAATTTTGCAGCACCGCTTGCACTTTGGTAGCCGCGTCAGTGGGTTCTCCGAGGGAGTCCCAGAGCTGTTCGGCGGCGGCGTTGTCGGAGGCGGTGATCGCCTGGGCTGCTGAGGCGAGTTGCCCACTGCCGCCGGGCTGGGTCAGTGCTGCGATGGCCAACGGCACCTTGATCGTCGACCATGCCGCTCCGGACTGCGTGGTGCCGGCTACCAGTGACTGTCCCCCACCGACCGGTGCGATCGCGATCCCGGCGTCGCCGCCAAGTTGGTCGGCCAGGTCGTCGAAACCAGCGAGCGGCCCCTGTCCGGTCGCGGCCGGCGGTGGTGCTGCGACCGGCGGTGTGGTGGATTCGGGAGGAACCACCACGATCTGGGTTATCGTCTTCGCCGGCGCAGTCCCGGCCTCCCCTGATCGCGGGGGAATGGTGCACGCCGACACCGCAGCAGCGACCAGCATTGCTGTGGCCACAACCCGTAGGCGCCGGTCAGTACACATAGACCACCGCGTTGTTCCCGCCGGTGCAGGTCACCACCTTCGACCCCGAGCACGACATGGTGTAGGTCTGTCCGGTGACCGGGCTGGTGGCGTTGACGATGACGGTGCCGCCGCGCTGCGGTTGGCTGACGTACTCGAACCGGACCTCTTCGGAGAACTCACACGAGGTAACGTTGCTGCCGACGGCCGAGTTCGGGAACTCGGTGTTCGGAAAAACCGTTGCGCAGCGGGTGGAGTACGACGGAACGACGTCACTTCCGCCGCCTTGTGCCGGTGCCGGACCGGGGACCTGCGGTGCGGGGGAGGTGATGACCACGGTGTGAGTCTCGTCCGCGGCCTGATTCGCGGCGGTGGTGTTGACGATCATCGGCCACACCCAGATGTAGCCGACGATCCCCAGCAAACCGACCGTGAGGACGACGAGCAGCACCCACATCCAGGCCAGCGACCGGGGTGGCTGCGGCGGCGGGGTCATATACACCGGATGCGGAGCCATGTACGGCGGTGGAACATTCGGCACCGGCGGGGCAGGGGACATCGGCGGGGCAGTGGACTCGGGCTCGGGCTCGTACCCGGTCTGCGCATAGATCGGCCGAGTGTGCTGCGGATCGAAATCCCATGGTTGCGGCGGCTGCGGGGAACTCATCAGGTAGGTCCTTGGAGTGATGTTTGCCGTGACTGCCCAAGCGCAATCGGGGCCAAGACGAAGACAGGGGAGTGGTGGAGCGGTTCCACAGTGCTGTGGATTGTGCACATACACCGATGGGAGCTGGCGTTTGTTACAGATTCAACCATCGCGCTTGCATGGCGGTGACACAGGGGAGGGAATCATGCAATGCGACTGCAGCGCCGGACATCTCACTGCCCTCTCCGCATATCACAATATGCGTAGGTCGTGTGTCAGTCGCGTAACCGTATCTCCGCAAAACAGACAAATTCCGCGCACCCCTCGCGCCATGGCCAACCAAGCGACCACGGCTCTGTCGACAGCCCGGGGCAGGCGTCTCTGGCGTTTGCTCACATCGTCATGGGGCGGGCTGCCATTGCGCGATGGCGATGGCGACGTCGGTGAGATTGCTGGCGTTCGTGCTGGCGGAAAACTGGAAGGCGGGTGTATGGCAGCCGTCGAGGTCCATCCACCCGGCAGTGCCGGTGACTTGTTCGCCGGGGGAGTCGACGGCGTTGAGATTGGTGGCGATGACGGTCGCGTTGGGGTTCACCACACGCCACCGGACGAGGAAGCGGTGGTTGTTGCACCCGTTCATGGTGGCGGGGAAGCGGCCATGTCCGGGTCCAGGGGCGGTCGACCACTGATCGGCGAAGGCCCGGGAGGTCAGGTTCCACGTGTTCTGGAGCGCCCACTGCGGAAGGCTTTGGGGTAACTCTGGTGATGGTGCGAGGCCCATGCTGAGCGGCCCGGGCCAAGCCGCATTCGAGGGGACCTCCTTGGCCGTCGACGGCTCGCTCGCACTGGCGGGCACAGTGGCCGACGAAAACGGCTGGGAAGAAGCGGAATCGGTAGTGCGTGAGGCGACGGCGACATAGCCGGCCGCGGCAACAGCCACGGCGAGGATCACGATGGCCACAAGAAGGACCACCTGCTTAGCGGGTCGACGCACGCTCGGGGCGGCGTGCGCTATCCCTGCCGGCGGCCCGCTGTAGGGGTCGGTCAGGGTCGGCCCGGGCACTGACGACGGGACCGGGGTGGTGTGCTGCGGACGGTGACCGGTCTGCACCGTGTAGGCCAAGGTCTGCTGTCCGAGAGGGGTTTCGACTGGCGGTTTCGGTTGGGGAGTGCCCGGCCCGAGGGCCCAGTGCGCGGCCGCAGCGAAGCCTCCCGCGGAGGGGTAACGTGCGGTGGGATCCTTCGCCATTCCCCGGGCAATGACCTGATCGAATCCCGCCGAAACCATGTCGCGAGTGCGGCTGGGCTGCGGTGGCGGCACGGTCAGATGTGCGGCAATCTGCTGTTCGAGGCTCTCGCCGGGATACGGCTGGACCCCGGTCAGGCATTCGTAGAGCACACAGGCGAGCGCGTAGACATCAGCGCGGGCGTCAGTGGCGCCGGTGGTGAACCTCTCAGGTGCCATATAGGCGAGGGTTCCGATGGTCGACCCCGTGCTGGTGAGCCCTACATCGCCGGCCGCACGGGCGATGCCGAAATCGATCAGATACACGAAACTTCGTGCAGCGACCAGGATGTTGGAGGGCTTGACGTCACGGTGAATCAGGCCAGCAGCGTGGGCAGCGTCGAGTGCTGCGGCGACCTGATCGACCACGGTCACGGCCATGGCTGCCGGCATGGGCCCGTGCCGCGCGAGGAGGGTTTTCAGATCGGTGCCCTCGATCAGGCGCATGTCGAGGAACAACCGCCCGTCGATCTCGCCGTAGTCGTGGATGGGCACGATGTGCGGTTCACGCAGGCCCGCTGCCGCGTGCGCTTCCCGCCGGAATCGTTCCTGGTAATCGCGGTGACCGGCGGCGTGCTCGGGTAACACTTTCAGTGCGACGGTCCGGTTCTTCTCGGTGTCGTAGGCCCGATAGACCTGGCCCATTCCACCCTCGCCGATCAGTCGCTCCAGGCGGTACCGGCCGAAGTGAGTGCCATCCACGTATTTGTCCTCTTCGCACCGGATCTATTGGGCAGCGCCAGCATATCCGTGGGAGCCGCGCCGCCCGCGACCCCAGCTGCATCGGGCCAGTGCGACGCAGCTGGGGCGCCGTCGTGTCCCCTCACAGGAGCCTGCAGGGCAGTCAACTGCACTTGGACTGCTGCAATGGCGGCGACGACAAGTCGGATTTCGGTGCGACGGTCCAAGCCCAGTACGGCCGCCGCGCAGCTGAGCAACCGCTCCGCGTCGCTGAGCGTTATGCGCGCACCGGAGCCCGGGGAATGGGTCCAGAAGAGTTCCCGCTGATCCCAAGTCGCGGTCTGTGCCATCGAGGGCCCGGTGGCCTTGCATCCGAGAATCGACGCTGGTCGGTGCATTGGTTATTCCAGGAGGCAGTTATAGGCACTCCGCCCGCAAATCGACATCAGCTCCGTTGATGGGTAGCCAATGCTCGTGCCCGTCACCGACGACGGTGATGTGGGTTTCGTCGACCAGGCCCCCTACAGTCGTTTGAGCCGACGGCGTACCTACCGGATTACTCCACCGCCCGCGTCGAGGACGCGCGAGGTGGTCTTGCACTGCCAGCATTCGAACGTGGGTTCTGCCTTGTCAACATTCTGGGCGGCATTGCACCGGGGGCAGACCACCGATGACATCCCCTCGGGCGGCGGTGGTGTCGCCTGGGGCATCAGCGCCGTGATCAGAACTCCGAGGGGTCCCAGGAGAAGTCCGAGGAGGATGTATCCCTTTTCGTTGAGGTTCTTCTTCTGTGCGATCACCGAGGAGAGAATTGCGCAGATGACGCCTACCACAATTGCTACGACCACTACTGCATCACTCATGATTTGCGTTCCTTCGGTCGACGTTCGGGTTGGTTGATCTACGGGGGAGAAGTGGCATTGCTGTCGTGAGCAAATGAACCGATCGAATCCGGAATGTGCGATCGGGCACCTTCGCATGCGCCGTAGGTTGTTCACAGCAGCGCCGCAGGCCAGATGATCGTCGCACCGGCGATGCAGCTGGATGTAAACGGCATGGAGAGCGCAGCGGGGTTGGCCGAGTAAGGTCGGTGAGCTGGCGAGGTCCGTCTGGGCCTAACGGACCGACGGGGATCGTGCTGCTACACAGGTGAGTGCTGGGCGGCGCGGCTGGCGTAGATGTCGACGAGGATGTTGACGCGGCGCTGAAGGTACCGGGTCTGTGAGCCGAACCAGATCGGCGCCCACAGCCACGTGACGACCGGCGACACCCGGGTCGACGACCCAACCTGGGTGTGGGCCTGATTGACGCGTTTGGCGGTCCGGGACAGCCCGATGAGCCCATAGATGGGGATCAGCTGGGACCACCACCGGGTCCAGGATTCGCGGTTGACGCCTGCGGCGACGGCGAGTTCCCGGCCGATGCGGTCGTACCAGACCAGGTAGTAAATGCCGAAGGTGATGACGGTCAGCCACCACAGCCCCCAGGCCCCCTGCTTGCGAATCGCCGATCGCGACTGAACTGTGGTCACCGTTTCCCCCTCGTTGTGAAGTTCTTCCGGGTCGCCTGACACCGCCACAATGTGAATCCTTCTGTGCGGCAGAGTCGGCGAGCGCGAGTCGTCACCGCGGATCAAACCATCCATTCCGGAGTAGAGGTATAGATCAGATGAATGTATCTCTGGGTATCGTGCATCCATTGTGGGTCGTCTTTCATCGATGCAGTTCGAAGAATTCGACGCTGGGTAGCGGGACGGCCGCTGATATCTCGCGCAGTGCGAAGCCAGTGTCATTCGGATGAATGACACTGAGGTGCATGGTGACTGACACACCACTGCGGCTCGGGGGCGTCTGAGGGGCGGTGTCGGACCGGTCGGCGATACTGGCAGTTCTGGATGGGCGGGAAGAGGGGTGGGCATGTCCACGAATGATGGTGATCCGGTCGGGACGTTGGTGTGGTCGGAGTCGGTGGCGTTGGCGGCGATGCAGGTGTCGTTGATGCGCTCGGATATCGGCGCGACGAAATCCGACAAGTCCGTGGCCGTCAAGGAAGCGGTGCTGGGCGATGCCGTCATGAAATTCCTGGAGGTAGTGGCCGAGGATCGGCCGGATCGTCCGGACTGGTTGACCGCCCTGGTGGTGGACATCGATGCCGTGGAGGCGGCGGACGCTATTGCCGAGCATGGCCGGTGCGTTCCCCAGCTCTTCGACTCGCGGGAGCGGTCGTTGCTGCTGCTGGTCGACCTCATTCTGTACGATCCGTGGCCGGCGAAAACCTCCTGGCACACCGCGACCCACCGCACAAACCTCGAGGCGTTGGTGGACGAGTTCCCGCACCTCGACCGGACCGATGTGGACCGGATGCGGGACGAGCACAAGCTCCTGCTCCGGCGGTTGCGGCGTAAGAGTGTGCACTGGGGGAAGGTGGCCGTGATCGGTGCGGCCGGGCTGGCAGCCGGTGTTGCGACCGGTGGTTGGGCGGCACCGGCGATCGGCGCCGCGATCGGCAGCGCCGCCGGTTTGACCGGGGCGGCAGCGACCTCGGCCGGTCTGGCCACCCTCGGTGGGGGTGCGATCGCGGCCGGCGGGTTCGGGATCGCCGGGGGCACTGCTCTGGTGACCGGGATCGGGGGCATCGCCGGAGCCGGTGCGGCGGCGGCCGGGGCGCGGTGGACGTCGTGGACGACCGGTCAGGTGGTGGCGGATGCGATGCGCCTGGATCTGATCGCACGGTGTGTGCTGATCGAGGCGGAGAACCGGGACGAGAAGCAACGCCGCGTCGTGCAGAGCCTGCAGGAACGCCTGGAGCGGGTCGTCGCCGACGGGGAGCGACTCCTGGACCGGATCCGGGAACTCTCACGTGAGAACGCACGCCTGACCGCGGAGAACAAGGAACTACGGGAGGAACTGCGCCGGCAGCACGCCGACGCGAAACGGGCCGAGGGGGCACTCGAGGTCATCCTGGACCGTCTCCCGGAACCCGCCGCGTAATGAGCGGCATGGATGACACGGTCGATCGGAACCTCGACACCCTCAGCCGCCGGCTCGCCGAACTGGAATCGGCCACCGACACCGCCCTGGCCGGCGGGGTCCCGGACCGGCTGCCGGACAACGACACCACGCAGCCCACTTCGTATGCGGAGCTGACCGCCGCCAATGACCGGCTCCGCACCCAGCGCGGCTGGACCGACATCGACCTCGACGCCGCACTCACCCCGGATCAGCGGGCCGGTTTCGACCGGTGGCGGGCCCGGCAACGTATCCCGTGGGACCACGAGGACGTGCTCGCGGTCGGGTTCGCGACCGTGCTGGGGGTCGCGGCCCTCTGGTACGACACCGCCGTCGACGGCGCCGTCGCCCAGGGGCTCGGTGCCACCAGGAAGACCGGGTGGATGCGCGGGTGGGAGCGGGCCGGGAAGAGGTTGCCGATCGACTACACCGGTCCCGGGTTCGGCGGCCGCGCCCATCGGGTCCGCTCCCCAGGGCATGATCTGGCCCGACCGTTCGAGGCACTGCGGCAGATCCGGGCGGGCGAGTTCCGCGGCGTCCGCTGGGATTACGGCGACAAACACGACATCACCGTCGGAGGCCGGTTTCGGGAGGTCGACTCCCTCGCCGAGGCACTCGTCCTGTGGGCGCAGCATTTGGCGGCGGACCTAGTGACCCCGATGAGCCTGCCGATGCCCGGCTCCTCCTGGCTGAACGAGCTCGACAACCGGGCACTCCGCACGTTCGCGCACGAGGTGTACCTGGGGACCTCGGCGGGCAACGGGCTCAACGTGCGATCCGGAATCCTCACCCCGTCGCTGAGCGTCATCACCACCGAGGTCATCCTCCGCACCCACGTGCATGCCCGGGCGTACGCGGCAACCGGCAGCGCTCGCCTCGACGAGCGGGAGCAGGCCCGCCGTGATGAGCTGCTCCTCGCCGCGCACTCGCTGGTTGGGCTCGCGTCGGCAGGGAAGACACTGGCGCGGATAATCGTCCTCGATGACCGGAAGGGTATGGCGCTGCGCCACGTGAACGTGCCGGTACTCCTCCGCACGGGATGCCTGTCAGTCGAGGTCGCTCACGATCAGCGGGCGCGAAATCGAGCGGTGGCTCAGGACTGGGACGAGTTGGCAGCCGATCTCCTCGGGTAACCCGCGGCCGCATGAAACGCGACCGGTCCAGGCCGGTGGTGAGCCAGATTCGTAGGAGAGGAGTCATCTACTCGTGTCGTGGGACGTGTCATCTGCGCTGTCGGATGAACAAGTGTGGTCAGGGGTTTCCAGAGGCGGAGTAGTGGGGTCGCCGGTCGGGGGAGAAGATCCGGTTGTCGGCATGGACATAGCTGCACCCTCAGAAGGTCCTCGCATCCCAGTTCTTCGATTACGCGTAGGAGTCCGGTGCGGTGTCGCCGCGCGCGTGTTACCGGGATAGGAGGTGGTGTGTGGGGTATTCCTTTGCGTGGGCGGTCCGTTCGGTCGGATCAGGGTCCCCGCCCGGATAGCCGGAGAACCGTCTGTGCATGACGAGGTGTAAGCGACGTCTGCCAGGATTCACCGTCAGGACTGCCGGTGCCGATGCTCCCCCTGTTGGGGAACAGCTTGCCGGAAAGGTAAGAATCGGAGAATATTCAGAGGTGACTACACCCCCGTCTTTTGAACTTCCTTCGGAACAGCTCGCTAAGGCAATGGTCCATATGCGTGCTCTCCGTCGGCAGGTTTTGTCGTATTGGTACGCAACTATTGAGGACGCTGAAGCGTCGGCTATCGAGGCTGGATTGGCTTCGATGACAGTTAATATCCTCGACGAGGCAATTTTCGAGTTCGCGCATGGAGACAGGTACAAGAAATTTCGGCTGAATGATCGACTGGGGCAGGTCATCACCGGCCTTGAACTGGTCCGAAATTGCGAGACGCATTCACCGGTCCACTATGAGGAACTGCTCGTGGAGAGAACCTGTTTCAGTGTTCCACTGTATAGCGGGGGTGCGGTTATGCGAACCATCTATGCGTGGGCTGAGTTCGGCAGTCTGCCAAAGGTGTACGTTGATCTGAACTCGTCGGCGACTGCTAATCAGAAGCGTGCACGCGGAGAGGCTCAGCACGGCTACCGTCAGGCGATCGGCGGGCGCGTCGTGACGGAGACTCTTCTGGATGCCATATCCTTTTTCGAGCGCCTCGATCCCCGTCTCGCTTTGAACGACGGTCCTGAGTTGCGCTGTGCGTATGGCGAGATTTCGGAACGCCATTCAGCGAGTGAAGCGTCCCGCGTCGTGATTGCACGCCCTATGGGGTTGGACGCAACAGCACTTCTACTCCCGGATATTGTTACGCGCCGCACGGAGCGAAGATCCGCAAGTTGGCCAGCCGCGGATTCGTTCTTCAAGGATAAGGTGCGCCGAGCCAAGCAACATCCGCCAGCGGTAGAGGCTAGGGAAGTGTTGCACACAGTACTGGACGAGAATGGTTCACTTATCGGGTACAGCGGTCTATCCACCGCTGCCAGCGGGGTGCGCGAGGCGTGGGTGGAGCGTAAGAATCAGGTTGGGAAGGATGTCCGAGCCGGTTTCAAATATTACGTTGAAACACGAAATGGCCCTGTCGACGTAGCGTTAGGCGATCACTCCGGTGGACTTCGTGCCGTGAATTCCGAGGACGTTGATCAACTGGCGCTCTTGACAGCCGCAACGGATCCCGTCTTTGACATGCAGAGGCTGATGATGGTTGAAGCATTCCCCGATCTGTATCTTCAAATGCGAAACAACGGATCATAGCTGCGTGTCAGCGCAGTGTGGCTGAGGTTCTCCCCTGCAAACCACTTACGCTGCTCGTCCCAGCCGGATGCGACGGCCATCGGCAGTCGGAAGGTGAACACGGACCGTCCAGACTCGGCCAGGTGTGTCCACGTCGGGCCCGGTGATCGAGACGGCTGGGTCGTGCCTTGACTAGATCGCCCGGAGGCGATCCGCAGCGACAGGGGCGAAACCTGCATCGACTCCCCAACCTGGGGGCATTTCAACGGCCACACTTGTCGCGGCTCGCCGACGTTGACCGAGCGTGTGTCAGGAACCACCGGTGATTGCACTCAAACGACCGGCTAGGCCGACCTGGATTCGTGTCCAACTGTTCCAACAGATCACCGAGTGCCGCCACAATGAGCGAGATCAGCCGATCGCTTAGACGATGACCGATTGCAAGGTGGAGAGCAGTGAGGGCTTAGTGATTCTACTCGGCGACCTGGGCCTCCGCGCCACCGAGTCGAGGAAAGCTGAAGTACTTCGCGAGCGGAAGCACCAGCCGCCAGCCAGCACTAGGGCAAGTGGGTCTGCGCAAGCGCTGGGAGGGACAACGCCAAGACACGGACTGATCCTGCTTGCTGTGTCGTCGCGGTATCGGTTCGAGGTGCTGCAAGAATCTCGATATGTCGAGTGACGTGTTTGGTGTCCGCATCCCGCGAGTCTGCAGGATGCGCGGCACGCAGGACCCCGAGGACCTGGTTGCGCGCGGCGAAAGTACGTTTCGTTCCCACAGCGAGGAGGTGGTAACCGATCTCGGAAATCTGAGAGAGGGAGTGCTGACTCTTCCGTCGGTCGTCGCGAAATCTGGGGCGATGGTCGTGCTCGGCGAGCCTGGCGCGGGGAAAACATCGGTTCTGAACGACCTCACATCGAAGTTGCCTCGAGTGGTGGAGTCCTGGGACGGGCTGAGTGACGCCTGCCTGTGGGTGTCAGGTGGAGATCTGACCGAGTCCTCGTACGGCGAGGAGTTGGGCTGTCATCTTGCCGCGCTTCCACCGACTGAGGACGCAGATGGGGCGGGGGTGCTGACGGTAGTTCTGGACCAGGCTGATGAGAGTTCGTATCTGAGGCGCTTGGCGCGCCGGCTGACGATGTCTCTCCGCGGTCGTGCTGCAAGCCGTGTCAGACTGCTCATGGCCTGCCGCACAGCCGATTACCCGGAAACGATGACAGCAGCGCTATCCGATGTACTCGGGACGTGCCGACTCATCGACCTAGCCCCGCTCACTCGAGAAGAAGCGGAGACGCTGGCCGATAGTGCAGGCGTGCCGGGAAAGGTGCTGGTGGACGCTGCCGAGGCAAGTGGTGCGGCGGTGCTGGCCAGCACGCCGCTGACACTGGAACTGCTCGTTCTGACTTATCAGGCTGACGGGCGATTGCAGGGAACGCCGCATGATCTATTTGCTCGCGGTGTCCGCAGTCTTGTCGAGGATCCTGATCCTGGTCGACTGACTCGGGAGGTGGCCACGACAGCGCAGCAGCGCCTCGCCGTCGCGGGACGTGTGGCCGCCTGGATGTTGCTGTCGGGTCATCGGGCGGTGTGGCGAGGTGCCGCTTTCGGAGCACGTGGCTTCGACTTGAATGGTGACGTTCTGGTGGGTGGGACGGAGAGAACGACCGCCGGCTCGTTCGACGCGACGCCTCAGGTACTGGAAGAGACGCTGGCAACAGCGCTGTTCACCGTTCCGGATGAGAGCAGGGTGGTGTTCCGCCACTCGTCCGTGTCCGCGTACCTTGCGGCGCAGTATCTGCTTGAGCGTACGACCACGCAGCGACAGCTGGAAAATCTTCTTCTAATCGGTACACCGGATGGTGAGACCGCGAATATTCCTGTGCCTCTTCGGGAGCTTGCCGCATGGCTTGTGGCGATGAACCCTGCTGCGACGGGCTGGCTGGCTTCGGCTGACCCTGAAAGCCTGGCGGTGCACAGCACCCTCGTGCGGTCCGACGAAATCCGCGCTTTGACCGTCAGTCGACTTCTTGATCGCGCGGCGGAGGTCGAGCTCAGTGATCTTCGTTGGCAGCTTGCCCGCTGGGACCTCAATCATCCGGGCCTGGCGGACCAGCTCGTGGAGGTACTCGAGACCGCACCGATCGCTGGTGCTGCGGACTGGCAGACGGTCGCGCGGGTCCGGTTGGCCATCCAACTGGCAGAAGAGGCCGGTCCGGGACACGGCAGCCTCGCTGAGGCACTTCTGCGTGTGGTGGAGAATGACGTATGGCAACAGTCGGAGCGTGGGCTCGCGGCACGCGCAGCGTTCGGCTGCGATTCTAGTCGTACGGTGCCTGTGCTCAAGGTCGTTCTTACCGCGCTCGACGATCCTTCCTCTCCCGGGCAGACGCATCCGGGCCTTGACCATGACCTTCGGGGAGCCCTACTGACCCTGCTATGGCCCGACCACATCGACGTCGCGTCGATGCTCGCGGCGCTCCAACCATCGGTTGAGCACGTCTATAACGCTTATACGCAGTTCTTGAGGACCATGCCCGACCATGCTGCTGAGGAGCATCTGCCTCTTGTTCTCGACTGGGCACAAAACGCTGTCCTCGAGGCGGATTCGCTGACGCCCGGCTTCGTTTTCTCCTCTGACCGTATCGAAAACTCACTGATCGAATCCGTAATTAACCGCGCACTGGACAGCCCAAACGCACAGCAGTATGTCGATGCCCTGGCAAAAATGATCCTGCGACTTTTCGAGGACCATCATGACCTCCGCGTGCCGGACTGTTTGCAACCAGACGAGCACGGCGAGGAATCCCTGGAGAGTCAATCGCTCCGCAGGCATTTGTCCCAGGCTCTTGTTAACGAGGCCGCTACCCATGCGGAGATTCACCCGCGCCAAGCGGCATGGATGATTGTGCGAGGTTGGAAGTATCGGTCAACACGGCGATTTGGCGAACCAGATCTGCCTGAATCGGCCATCCGCAACCAACTGCTGGACTCAGCGGACCTGTCCTGGGCAATGACGATGACCGCCGAGTCCGAGGCTTCGGGTGACGATTCGCTCGTTGCTCTTTACGGCGAACTGTCGGCTTGCGTATTCCCACGCGATGATAGGCAGGCACGTGGACTGGCCGAAAACAGAGAACATCCGGCCTGGCCCTATCTGCACTCCTTCGTCGAACCGACAGTTCCAGACGACCTGCCGGCGCAGCAGCTGTCGCCGGGGTCTTCCGACGAGACCGACCTGTGGCCAGACGCAGACGCCTTCCTCGCCGACCAAGCGCAGCTCCTCGCACAAGCACGGAACGGCGACACCGACAGCCTGTGGCAGTTCCTGTGGTGGCTACGTGTTGATCCACAGAATGGACAACTGATTGACCTGTCCGGCTCGATCACCGAATGGGCGAGCAGTGCAGCCCTCAACGATGCGTTAGGAGACATACTCCAGCTTGCACTGCACTATCTCATCAACGAGCACGACCACGCTGAATCCTGGCTGGGCCAATCGACACGCGACAAACGCTCGTGGGCGGGATACGCGCTTCTCACCGAGCTGCACCATATGAACCGCCTGGCTGAGCTGCCGCCAACGGCATGGGGTTCGTGGACTGGTGCTATTCTCACTGAGTTTGTCGGGATGTCCACTAGCTACCGGGAACCGGCACGAACGCAGCTTCTGCACATGGCAGCGCTTCACGCCCCCGAAGGCTTGAGCCAACGAATCACACAATTCGTCACCGCGATGCTTGCGGCCGGCCAGCGGCCGGTGGTCCTCCAGCTCGTGGATCCAAAGTGGGCAACCGAACTTCGCGCTGCCCTGGAAAGCATTGTCACCGAACTATCCAACGGCCTAGGAATAACTCAGAGTGACGAGGGGCAAGCAGGTCCCAGTGAACCGCCAGTGCAAGAGAGCGGATTGAGCCTAGACAGCGACGGCGACATCCGCGAGACGGCACTCGCCACTTGGTATAGCATCCTCGTCTGTCTGCTTACTGCCGATAGTGAAACCGCAGTGGGCATCGTCGACACTGCCTTACAGGGATACGCAGGATCCCCCGATGCCGCCCGAGCCGCAGTGCTGGCCGCGGGTGCCTTGCTAGCCGCAGACGCCGAGACAAACTGGCCACGAGTCAAGACGTTCGTGGAGCCCGATTCGGAACTCGGTCGTAGCCTCGCAGAACAATGCGCGGGAACCGACAGTGCCGAGCGAATTCGACGCACTCTCAGCGAGGTCGAACTCGCAGACCTGTACATATGGCTCAGCGATCTATATCCGCCCGACGAGGATGGAACCGCTCTGGGCTTCCAGAGGGTGACACCGGAATCGGAAGCTCGGAGATGGCGAGACCGTCTGCTGATCGAGTTAAGTCGACGCGCCACCGCCGACGCAGTACATCAGCTGCGAAAACTTGTGGCACTCAACCCCGATAGGCTTTCGATTGGCGCGGCGCTCATCGCAGGCCGAACGGCATACTCTTCCGCGAGGTGGAGCCAAGTAGAAGTGGACGATATCATTCGCGTCCTTAACGACCCCACACGGCGGGTCATCCGAAGCAGTATCGACCTCCTGGACGTCACGTCAGAAGTACTAGAAGCAATTAACGAAGAACTGCCTTCGCACAGCGAACTATTATGGGATCGAATACAAGGGAAGCGGAAGACGAGGGATTCCCCGGAGAGTCAAGCTATTCCAGACCGCTGGCGTCCTAAACCAGAAGCTGCCCTGTGCGCCTATCTCGCCCATGAACTGACGCTGAGATTGGCCGGCCACAGAGTTGCGGTCAACCGGGAAGTCCTCATCCATCCCACTGACGCGTACGGTGCGGGTGACCGAACGGACATCCTCATCGACGCACCGCCGCCACACAAGAGCGCTGATTCTGCGATGCCTGCACGACTGGTCATCGAAGTTAAGGGCGCTTGGAATCCCGGGGTGATGACGTCGCAAGAGGATCAGCTCGCCGGCCGGTACCTGCCCGAGGTCCTGACAGATAGCGGGATATACCTTGTGGGATGGTTCCCCATCGAGCTCTGGGACGATTCGGAGGACAAGCGCAGGACGGAGGCAAAGAAACATCCACCTAATCTCCTGTTGCCCGAGCTGAAGTCGCAGTCAATACGCCTCTCGCAGGAACGATCGGTCGATGTCCGGCCCGTCGTTCTGACCATCCCGCGGCCGCATAAAGAATAGGGTGCTCGGGCCCAGACGTCGCCTTGATGGCCGGTCGCGCCGTCGGCCGTCTCGTCCTGAATGACGCAGCGTATTGTCCACCGCGAGTGTCGCGCGCTATGTCCCTGCCGACTGGATGTAGGCCGCGAACACGCGGTTTCCGGTGTCGCGGTCGAGACGCTTTACGAGGGCCGCGACGATGCGGCTCGTGGCCTCTGGACCGACGGCGGCGAGGAGCCCGCGGCAGAGGATGTCGACGAGCTGGGCTAGGGGGTCGGCTGCGGGGTAGTGCCGGTCGCGGAGGGCATCGGCTGCGGTGATGATGTGCTCGGTGACTCTCCCACCCTGCTCGGGAACTTCGGCGTCGTCGACTCCCTCTGCGCCTTCGAATCCGGTGGTGAAGAAAGGGTCCGCGTTGATGATGACCCATGCCAGGAGCGCGGACACGACCTTGGGCCGATCCGGCGGCAGGGTGGCAAGGGCGAGGCCGTTGGCGGCTAGGTGTGTCCAGGCGGCGGTCGTCTCGGGATCCATGTCACTGGGGCGGAGTCGGATGAGGGATTGGAACTCGTTGATGGCCTTGGAGATGTCGTGCCAGGCGGCGGGGCGGGAGATGGCGATGGCGAGCGGACTGTCGAAGCTCCAGTCGGCTTGGTAGGCGAGGCTGTGCCAGGGCTGGTCGATGGGCAGGTCGACGACCTTGTTGTCACGCAATGCCGCGATGGCGGCGGTGACGTCGTCGTCGTTGTCGAGTGCGCGGATGACGTCGAGCGACCCGAACGCGGTAACGCCCATGGTGCGGGCGAGGCGGCGAATGACGATGTCGTCGGCCCAGACGGCAACGCCGAGTTCTTGGGCGACGGTGATCGCGCTGAGCCACCGATCGTGACGGGCGACCGCAGTGATTGGTGCGACCTGGAGGCCCTGAGAGTCGGCCCAGACCTGCTCGGCGGCGTCGGCATGCACTTGCGCTTCGTCGGGGGAGATTTCGCTAAAAACGGGTCGTTGTTCGCGGCTGTCCCAGCCCAGGGTGGCGGTCGATCTCATCGCGAGGCTGGTGCGAGCGCGGGCGATGTCCTCGCGGACGGGACCCGGGACGATGACGGCGTCAAAGTTCGCGGCCAGCTTCTTGAACGCTCGGCCGGTCAAGGGAGCGACAACGAGTGCGGTGGTGTCGACCACTGCGCGGCCGCCGAGGGCAGCGCGTGCGGTCTGCTCGCCGAGGCCGGCGTCGTCGTCCACAGCCACGATGAAACCGAGATCGCGGCGGATGAGGCTCTCGGTGGTGGTGCGTCCCGCGGCGTCGGAGAGGGCAGCGAGAGGGAAGCGGCCGATGCGGACCTCGTGGGCGAGTTCTTCGAGTGCTTGTTGGCGGGCGTCCCCGGCGCGAAGAAACTCAACGAGTGGGTCGAGGTTGTCGTCTTCGATGGTGAGGCGGGTGATTGAGGTGTTCTCGCCGTGCTGAGTGAAGTACTTCTCGGCGTAGTCACGGAAGTCGGCGATCTGAGTCTCGGTGAAGCTCGTCGAGTCGGGTGCGGTGAACACAACCGACATGGCTGCTGCCGCGATCTGCTCATCGTCGGCCCAGTCTGCGGCAGCGCGCATGAACATCGCATACAGCTTGGGGTCGCCGAGGTCGGCAACGGTGGGGCCGGATCGGATGTCGGCGTGCGCGCGCTGCTCGTCAATTGCGCGTCGGATGATGGATAGGAACAGCTGAGCTTTCTCACGTTCGTTGAAGCTGACCGCGGGAGCTTGGAGCAGCACTGTGAGTGCCTTCTCGAACTTCTCTTGGAAGTAGAGCGCTTCGGCGAGCCGCCAGTATTCGACCTCGGGGACAGGCAGGCCGTTTTCGATGAGCTCCTCGACGACCTGCCCGGTCCGGAACTCAGTGTCGGACCATTTGGCCTCGCTGCGAGCGATCCTCTGGAGTGCACGAAGCGCCTTCAGGCGCACCGGCTTGCTGTCTTCACGGCCCAAAAGGGTGAGGGCGATCTCGCGGGCAATCTCGATCAGGCCGTTGTCCATCGCCAGCGCCAGTGCTTCGGTCGCCAGCGGGATGTCGCCGCGGGCGATGCCCTCGTCGAACACCAGGTGAGCTGCTTCCTCAGCACGGTTGCTCGCGACGAGCGCGTCGGCGTGGGCCTCGAGCGCGAGTTCAGTGCGTCGCTTGAGGCCGCGGACACACCGGAGGGCCCCTTCGTGGTCGCCTTGGCTGAGAAGAACGCGCGCCCGCATCACTTCGGCGAGGTCGGGGTCAAGTTTCCCGAGTCTCGTGATGTGCTCGGTGACGGTATCCTGCTCGGTCTTGTCGAGCGAATTGAATCGGCGGGCAAGCGCCATGAGGGCCTGGAAGTCGTCGTGATGATCGCCGCCGGACAACTCTAGTGCGGCGAAAAGCGCGGCCTTGGCTTCCGAGGCCATCTGCGGGCGGCTTCCGAGGACGGCGGCCCGCATCAACGCGCCCTCGACCCTGTTCACATTCTTTGCCGCAAGGTCGAGCGCAAGCTCGTCGTTGCCGGTGGCTCGTGCGATGAACGCGCCCAGGCGAACCACCTCGGGATCCCGCGATTCCTGCTGCGATGCGACGCCATCGGGCGCCGGCAACAGCATGCGCAGCGCACCGTTGAAGTCGCCCTGAATCGACCGAGCACGCGCGGCGACGGCCAAGGCGCTTCCCGTGGAGCCGCCCCAATCGCGGAGCGCATCCCGCACTGACATCGCTTCGGTCTCCACCCGCCTGGCACGCCGCGAGATCTCGCCGTCGACGTCCGCCGCGGTGCGACCGATCATAGATACAAGCACCGCGAGTGTCGTCTGAGCGAGCGCCAACCGGGTCCCCTCATTATTCGGGCGAAGCTCAACAGCCCACTGTGCGAGTCGCATACCGTCGTCGGCCAAGTCGCGGGTCACCGGGTTGCCGCGTAGGGTACGTGCTGCGAGCCCGGACTGGACGCCGAGTTGGTCGGCCGCGCTCGGCGCGAGCATCACGAGCGCGAGCTGCCGGAGCACGGTCGCGGCGATCATGTCTCGCAGCTCCGGGTCGAGGTTCACGACCTGGACGGGTTCGGTGGGTGTGCGAAGCACGCCGGTCGGATCGATGAGGCTTAGTGAGGCCAGCGCGGCCTCCGCTCTTGCTTTGATTTGCACGAGGTCTTGGTCCAGGACAGCACGGTAGACATCGATGACGGGTTCCAGCCGGGCGAGGACGTCTTCGTCGAAGTCATCAAGGGCAGATCGGGCGAGATCGCCCGCGTCATCGCTACCTTGGATGTCGGCGTCGTTGCTGATGCGTTCGAGTCGCGCGACCAGCGTAAAGAATGCGCTCGCGTCCAGGTCGCCGGTGAGTCTGGCGGCTTCTGCGGCCTGGTCGAAGGCGCGCCATGCGACCTTAGACCCGGATACCGATGCCAGCGACGCGACGAGGGCCCAGGCATCGCCGGTGTCGTCCTCGCGTAGCCATGCCGGGGGACGGTGAAGCACTTTGCTGAGCCAGGTTGCAGCGGTGACGCCGGAGGCGCGCATCTCGGCTATGGCGTTTCGCACTGCGCTCGCGCGGGTAGATGAGCGGCGCTCGAGGCGGTCCATCCAGGTCTGGGCTGCTCCTGGCAGTGGGACCCTCGGGGAGTCCGCCTGATCGCCGGAGGGACCTGAAGGCGGAGGCAGTTGCCTTCCTCTCTTGAAGTCGTCGGGGTGGGCGAAGACCAGAATGTCGCGCAGCAGACCGGCAGCGTTCCCTGCAGCAAGCGGCTGCTGGTCGTCGTTCCCTGCCTCTGCCTTGTCGCCGATGAAGTCCGAGATACCGCGGACGGCCAAGACTGGGAGGTCGTGGATGTCCGACCCCGCGGCTAGGCCGAACGATTCCATGTCGAGGGCGGCTGCGTCCTGAAATCGGTTGCGGATCTCCTGTAAGACAGCACTATTCGGGTCTGTCTGAACAGCTTCGACGGACACGATGGGTGCGACAAACGCGTGCGGGTGTTTGACGTTGTAGTGCGGGCTGCGGGTCGATGAGGTCCACTTGCTGTCGGCGATGCACGCGTTCACGACCGCGACGAGAGTCGCCGGCACGGCGTAGGTCCTGTCGCGGCCGAGGAGCGTCGAGCCAGAAGCAGTTGGCACCTGTTTGCCCGCATACGGGTTGTGGATCCTGCTCCCGACCACGACGTCAAGGTGGCGCTGGTCGTCCGGCTTCAGCCCAGCGGCCGTGCCGACGAACGCGACGAGGTTCGCGCGTAGGTCCCGGGCAGCGAGGCCAACGAGCGCCGCCGAGGTCGCGTTCCCCATCCCGGCGCGGGCGAGGTACACGGTCCAGTCGATGTGGTCACCGGGCACCTCGCCATGCACCATCCAAATGTCGCCGACGCGCACTCGTTTGGCGTTCACCAGGCGGTTGCGGACCTCGGTGTGTTCGAGTTCGACCGCAGTGACCACAAGTGCGACCCGCTCCTGCGACGAGCCCTTCAGTTCCGCGAGTTCGGCCACGTCGGCGGTCGTGGTCCACAGAGTCGCACGCCCGTCCTTTTGGGAACCGACCAGCTCACATTCCTGTAGCGCCTTGAGCGCACGGTTCGCGGTGTTGGGGGCGACCCCCGCGATATCGGCCACTTTTCGGCCAGTGAGCGGTTCGGCTGATCGCCGCAGCATCCGAAGGATGTTGAGTTCGAGCGCAGTCAACGTCATACGCAAATACTGACAGTTGCGCACGGCATGTGCAACTGATTTATGTACTGCACATGGTGTGTGCATCCCCACACTATGGGGATGGTGGATTCGCTACCAACGGCTTTGCGCCGCCCCGGCAACCAGCCGTGAGCAGTCGTCCGTATACGGTGCACCCAGGTTCTTGCCGCAGTACTCGATGAGAAGATGCGCCGAGGCGAGGTTTCCAGAGTCGACGAAGCGTCCATCATCGGTTGACGGGCAAGCTCGCGACAGCGGTGCACAACGGGGTCGAGATGGAGCAGCGGTAGTACGAGGTCACCGCCGGAGGCCGCGTCTGGTAGGTGCTGGACATCGAGCACCGCATCTTGACGTGTCCGGGGAATAAGAGAGGGGTCAGACCAAAGTGGTCTGACCCCTCCAAAGACCTGAGCACGAGCGGCGGACCGCTCGCTGCACCTTGCTCCGGCATGTGTGCCGGCCTCAGGATTTGCTCGACCAGTTTCAATCATCGTGCGGTCAAATGTCAAAATTCTTACATGACATCTTTGGTCTGCTGGGCTGGCGTTGATGATCGGAAGGTTGCGTCACTGTATATCGCGTCGGATAGCCGGTTGACGTGGCCGGAATCCGGTGCTCATTGGGACCAAGGGCGAAAAGCTTTCGCAGCGAGCAATGCCCCCTTCATTTTCGGATACTGGGGTGATGTCTTGTTCCCTGCGCTAGCACTGCCGGTCGTGCAGGAGAAGGTTGATCGTGGCTTCATTTCAGACATGCCGGGTCCGCGTGCACACGACGCGATTGCCCACACAATCCGAACGATGTGGCGTGATTACCCGGAGAGTGAGCGACGTAGCCTGGGAATCCTGATTGGCAGCAGGTCGGGAGAGTTCATGTCATGCCGATTCCTCCTTACTGTGCTGAGGTATCGGCAGGACATCGACGAGTGGGTATCGACGAGCGTCCCTATGCCGAAGAAGTCGTCGGTACTCCGATATGCGGGAAGTGGCGCAACGAGTCTGAAGGATGCTGAGGAGTTGTGGGAAGAGTCGCCGGCTCGGAAAACGAGTCGTGCGGTGTTCAGTGCCTTCTGTGACTCACTAGCTGCAGGAAATGATCCTCACAGCGGCGGCCCGCCGCAACTGGTGGGGCTGCGCAGGAATGGGAATGCATTGTCGTTCGGTCTCATTCACGAACAGCGTCGATACATAGCGGGTACGCCCTCGCATCGCAATGAGGGATGGGAAGGCGTGAACTGGTTCAATCGCCTCTTCGAGCGAGTCCGAGCGGACACAAAGAGGAGAATGCCCGGAGCCCAGAAACACACGCGACCCAGTTCAATCGATCGTTGAGACCGCGTGATGTGGATGAGAGGGCCTGCACCGGCCGCACGAGGGACATGTTGTCGTGAGCAGTTCACTACGGGCACCGCGGCGTTGCCGGCGTTCCTGCTCTACTGCGAACAGCAGTCTGGTGGGCTGCACAGGGCGAGCACGTCGGCGTATGCGACGAGGTCCCCGAAGACTGGACCTCGGAAGGTCTCGGATTCCCCTGCGCCGGACGTGCCGCGTCCTCGGCGCGGTAGTTGGTCGCTGAAGACCTGAACGCCGTCTGGCCGGGAGGCGAAGGTGCGCAGCCGGATTTCGAGGTCGCCGAGCGTCGACCGCGGAGGGCGAGAGGAGGTGGTCGGTGCCGATCTGCTCGTGCCCGAGCAGGGCCGTGTGGCGGAGTCTGCCTTCGATGACCTTCTTCGTTTTCGGGGTGAACGGGATGTGCCCGGCCGCCGGCGTGGAGCCCGCCGGTGCGCTGAGCGCGTCGAGCTTGCTCTCGAGGGCCGGGGTGGTGACGCCCCAGGAGATCAGCGTTGCCGCTCCGGGGCCGTCGGCCTGGAGGATCCCGACGAGTAGGTGTTCGGTGCCGACGGAATCCTGGTGGTGGGCGCGGGCGGCGCCGGCGGCGAGGACGACCACGTGGCGGGCTCGGTCGGAGAATTTCTCGAACACGATGACGCACTTCCTCCCCAGGCGTCGCTGCACGACGCGAACCGCTGCTGACTTCCCTGTTGTTCATTCTGGGGGTTCTGTGCGGTGGGTAGGTGGTTATGAGCCGACAAGACGCGTAATGGTGTTGTGACCTGGTGTGATGACATGTCCCCGGTTTGTGATGTGGGGTCGCCGGCGACCTGTGGGGCGGAGTGTCGGGGGAGGGGCCGGGTGCCGGGTGCCGTGGGCGCGCGGGTGTCCGTTTCGCCCGTCGTGAGGCCGTATTGAAAGTTATTGATCTGCAATATATTTGAGTAATCAATTGTGCAATAACAGTTTACGCACATTACGCACAAATGTGAGATTGTAATGTTCGTAATTTGTTGCAAAGAAATAGATTTGGATGTTTCTTGGTTTTTCGATTGTTTTGAAGTTGCGAGAGGGCGGGTGGTATGCTGTGGGTATGACAATGGAGCGGCGCGGGAAGGCGAGTGCACGACGGGTCAGGCGTGTCGCGTCCCCAGCCCCGTTGGAGTGTTGGGGACCGGGGTCGAACGTTCCGATCAAAGATGCAGGTGAGAACCTAATCTCGGAAACGCAGAGGAGCGAAGCGACTCGATCGACGGCAACGGAAATCGTCCCAC
>NZ_JBHUSF010000002.1:0-108580 GCF_042673295.1 Rhodococcus sp. NPDC057014 | reverse complement strand
AAGAGCGGGAACTGGCCTTCGCCGCCGCCGGTCTGCCCGCCTCGATCAGCGATCTCCTGGGCGACGACGTCCTGACCTTCCTGCGGCGGGCCGACCGCCATTCCCTGGGTGCGGTGCCCCTCGAAGAGGTGGCACAGGCCATCCGGGAGCCGATCGAGGGCACCGGGCGCTCGATCGCGGAGGCCGACTGCCGCACCGCGGCGGAGGCCACGAACGGTTATCCGTTTCTGATTCAGCTTGTCGGATACCACATTTGGCGGCAGAACCGGACCGCGGCGGTGGTCTCCACCGGCGATGTCACCGTGGGTGTCGCCGCGGCACGCCGCCGGATCGGATCGTTGGTCCTCGAGCCGAGCCTCGCGGGGATCTCCGACGTCGACCGGAGTTTCCTGGTCGCGATGTCGCAGGACGACGGCCCGAGCCGGATCGGCCAGATCGCCGTCCGACTCGGCGTGGACGGCACCTATGCCAGCCAGTACCGGTTGCGGCTGATCGACGCCGAGCTGGTCGCGTCGGTCGGTCACGGGATGCTCGACTTCACCATGCCGTACCTGCGCGAGTACTTGCGCGAGCACGCCGCCGCGCTCGGGCTGCCGAGGCATTCCTGAACTCTGAGGTCGCGCCGCCAGCGGATCCATCGGTGCGCCCGAGGGCGCCGTGTGGAATGAACAACGCACGAATGCCGACGAACGTGCAGGTGAACCGCTGCGTCGGAATCTTGGCCGGCGGAGATGTTGGACATGCGACCGAGTGGCGCCGGGGCCGCGTACTCCGGTATACCTCTGCGAACAGGGTGACCGGTTTGCTCTCTCAGCACGGCGTGACCGGGACCCCCTGGCCACATGAGGGTCCGACGCCCCTTGTCCCGGCCCGGCGCTCCATTCCCGGGCTCGGAGCAACGACGGGCTCGGAAGAAACGGAAAGGGAATCGGCAGTGGCACCCGCAGGAACCGCACCGCTACCGGCCTACCAGACCCCGACTGCCGGGGTGGGGTGGCAGGAGCGGGCCGCGTGCCGCGGACTCGACGTGTCGGTGTTCTTCTCCCCGGACACCGAACGCGGCCGGGCCCGGGCCCGGCGCGAACTCCGGGCCCAGCAGATCTGCCATAACTGCCCGGTGCTCGCCGCGTGCCGTGACCATGCCCTGGCGACGGGTGAGCCGTACGGAACCTGGGGCGGGATGACCGAAACCGAGCGCAGGCGGCATGCCCGCCGCCGCGGTGGTCGCGAACGCCGATCGCTGCCACCGCGGCGACCGGCATCCGACGGTGCCGAACGCGAGTGGGCATCCGCCCGGTAGCGGACGCGGCACCGATCCTCGGATGCACCACGGGCGCCGGGCCGGCGGCCTCCCCGTGCCCTGCTGGAGGCACCCACCATCTGCGTAGGGTGTTGGATCGGCTCCGGGCGCACATCACCGGAGGCGGTGGTGGTCGGCTTCCACGCGGCTGGATGGGGCGGCCTTGCCGTCGCACCGTCTGTTGCCATGCGTCCTCGAGCCGCGCCGTAGCCGTCGTCGTCGATCATGTTCGGCGGGCCGGCACCACCGGGTGAGCGGTGGCGGTGGTCGTGGGCCGAGCAGCGCCTGGCCCGCGCGCAGAATACGGCGAGTTCCGCCGCGCACCACCCAGGCAGGGCGGTTCGGCACCCCCATCTCGGTCCTCACCCGTGGTGAGGTCGGTGTTCGTTCACTGCGTCGGATCGTTGCGACCACGGAGTCGGTCCCGGAAGTCGTGCAGCCGGACCACCGCCGAGGGCTCGGGGTCGACGAACAACAGACTCTCGTCCCGCAGGATCCGGGCGGCGACACGATCGCACCGATAGGCGAACACGGCGATGTGTTCGGACGCGGTGACGTCCTCCATCAGCCGCAGGGGAAGGCGCGCGATGCGGTAGCCGAGTCTGATCGCGTTCAGCGGTAGCGACCTCATCGTCGTCATTGCACGATGCTAGGCCGGCGCCCACACCAGTGGGCGAATCCACCCGCCGATGGTCGCCGGACCCGCTGTCGGCCACTGAGCTCGGCGGGGTTACCTGATACTTCCAGTACTGTCATCAGATCCGGACCGACGAAGAACGCGAGGAGTGAATCTGTGGCACGCAAGGTCGTGGTGGAGCTGGTCGACGACATCGACGGCACCGTGTTCGGTGACGACGGCGAGAGCATCCACTACGCCGTCGACGGCGTCGAGTACGTGATCGACCTGAAGGACGAGCACGCGAGGGAGCTCCGCGAGACGTTCGAGTACTACATCGCCCACTCCACCCGGGTCGGCGGCCGCAAACACCGCGCGGACCGGTCGGCTGCCCCTGCTGCGCGGCGGTCGTCGGACGAGACGAAGAAGATCCGGGCCTGGGCGCGCGGGCAGGGCTACGAACTGTCTTCGCGTGGCCGTATCCCCGCCGAGATCGAGCAGGCCTTCCGCGACGCCCACTGACCACGGGTGACCCGTCCTCGGGGTCGTTCACCGTCGGCGAACACACCGGCTGCGGAATACTCGCGCAGGGATCCGCTGTGGAACAGGCCGATGGTGGCGCGCATACCCCGGGTACCGCACCGGAACAGTCGCCGCGAGCGACCCACGCGCTGCACGTCGTGAAGATCAGGCGGTGGTGACGATCCGAATCTCGGGATCGGTACCGCCGGTGCGGATCCGGTAGTGCGGACAGCCGACCACCTGGTGGGGCACTCGGATCGGCTGCCGGTCGGTATAGAGGTAGAGCCGGTAGGCCAGTTGCCCGTCCCGGTGCTCGCCGGTGTCCGGGTCGACGGCGCCGAGGAAATACCCCTGCCCGGCGTCGGCATCGGCGAAGATCGCCCGCGCCCACTCGCCCGGTTCGGCGACCGGGAGATGCCGCGGCAGGCCCGTGGCGGTGTCGACGCTGTGCACGAGCACGGTGACCACGAACCCCGAGACCGCCGGAGCCCACGGTGCGGCCGCCACCTCGAACACCGTCAGCGAGGTGTGGATCCGCAGTGCGACGTTCGTACCGGTCCGGGCCGGGGTGGTGATGACATGCGGGCGCGCCGAGGGCGCCAGTGTGGTCAGTAACGGCAGCGTCTGGTGGTTGTTGGGGATGTCGCCGGAGGGAGCGGACACCAGCACAAGGCTACAAGTTCACCCGTTCACGGTGTCCCGCGCGATCACCCGCACGGCGGCAACAGCCCGTGCTCGTGGACACGAATGCCCACAAGCTGTGTGTGCTGCGCTGATTCTCAGGCCGGGTAGGCGGCCGCGGCCGGGAGATCAGGGCTTGGCGCTGATTGTCTCCGAGACCACCGGCCTGTCGGCTCTCCGCGAGGGGGAGGTCTCCGGGCTGCTGTGTGGCCTTCGCCCCGAACCGGGCTGCGACTGAGGACCGACAGGTACTTCGAACGCATGTTCGAAGTACGTGTTACGCTCTCCATTGCGGGGCGGGTGGAGGCCGAGCGCCTCGGGAAGCATCCGCCCCGCGCCAACTCGAGTGCCGAGGTGAGACCGATGGACAGTGTGATGCGCAAGGCCGACGAACTCGATCGCTTGGTGGGCGAGTTGGTGAACCTGGATGAGCAGCGCGTGTGTATCGGCACGAAGCTCGTCGATCTCGAGCACTATTTCCGCAAGGCCGGCTACCCCGAGTTGTCGCGGCGTGCGCTCGATGCCTTCATGACGCGGTACCTGGGACGAGTCCTCGAGCTCGCCGACGGGATGCGCGAATAAGGGTGGACCCCGCCCACGTTGGCCTGACCGCGGAACGTAGCCGCACGAAGTTCGTGTCGGTCGTGGTGTGTACTGTTGGCGCCGTTCCGGGGATCCCCCCCAAACTGGTTCTCGGAACCCCCGCCCCGGCGTCACCCCCCGACGTCGGGGCACCTTAATGCCCGGACCTTGGGGTTGGACGCCACACCGGCGACGACGCAGTTCGTGCAGCGGCGAGGGCCGGTGTCCCTGCCGTGCCGGGCGCTCCGGACGCTCTGACACCCGCGTCAGGTGCGATGCCCGATCCCCGTCAGCGGATCCCCTGTCGGACATGAACGTCCCGCGTCATCCGCCGGATCCACTACGTGACGATTGTTTCTGATGGGGTTGTGTCGACTGCGGGGTGTGGTCGTCGAGCTCGAGGGCGACCGCGCGCGTGAGGGCGTCCTCGGCGGGGAGCGCGGCCTGCTCGGCGGGCGAGAGATCGTAGCGGGAGACGGCGATCGGCTGGGTGGTGCCGGCCAGTGCGTACCGGACGACGGACTCGTTCTTGTCCGCCACCAGCAGCATCCCGACCGTGGGCTGGTGCTGCGGCCTGCGCAGCCGGTCCTCGACGAGGGCGACATAGAAGCCGAGCTGGCCGGCGTCGCGTGGGTCGAACTTCGTGGTCTTGAGTTCGATGACCACGTACCGGAGTTGCTCGACGTGAAAGAAGAGTAAGTCGACAAAATATTCATCGCCCTCGACATCGAAGTGGACCTGGCGGCCCACGAACGCGAACCCGGGGCCCAGCTCGCGAAGGGTGTCGATGATGCGCTCGACGAGCCGATCCTCGAGTTGCCGCTCGGCGGCATCGCCGTCGATGGCGAGGAACTCGAGCGTGAACGGATCCTTGGTGATCTGCTGAGCGAGCTCGGAGTCGGTGCGCTCGAGCGCGTGCGGGAAGTTGGAGGGGGCTGCACCCTCGCGCAGGTGCAGTCGGGTCTTGATCTGGTGTGCCAGCACGGGACGACTCCAGCCGTGTGCGATGTCCTTGGCGCTGTACCAGTCGCGTAACTCGGCGTCGTCGAGCTTCTCGAGCAACTCGATGACATGCCCCCAGGGCAATTGGTCAACGGGTCGTTGACCGATTGCCTCCTGGTCGGGCCACGCCTCGGCGAACCTCCGCATGTACTTGAGGTTGGCCGGTGAGAAACCCTTCGCATTGGGGAATTCTGTGCGCAGATCCGCGGAGAGCCGGGACAGGACCTTGCTGCCCCACGGTGCTGTCTTCTGTCGCTCGATGATCGTCGCCCCGATCTGCCAGTAGAGCCTGAGCAGTTCGGTGTTCACTCGGCGCTGGGCGATGTAGCGCGCCTCGTGCACGAGCCGCTTGATGCTCTCGAGCGTGGCGGCGTAGTCGGTAGGGACGGGGGAGGACATTCCTCGAGGCTAATGGAATCGGCTGACCCTGCTGGTATCGCGGGGATGCGACCCAGCTGCAGAATCTGGGCCACTGACCAGGGCCGTTCGAGGATCGATGACCGGTCGCGCTGGCTAGCGGATCGAGGACAGTCTGGCTACCCGTATCGGCGGTACCGCTGGCCGTTGCCCTGCTCGCGTGAAAGCCGACGATCGCGTGTCGTCGACCCATTCGAGTGACGCGCATTCGGGAGATGGGGGGAACCGGCGATCCGACCGGAGCCCAGGGCGCAGAGTTCAGCGCGCAAATCTGCGTGCAACACTGCGCGTAATCAAGCGTGTGATCGTGCGTGTATCGACTAGTCTGGGTCCAGCGGCGGCCGGCACCATGCGCGGCGGCCAAGGTGAGCGGGCAGAGGAGTGGGGTATGGCGCAGGTCGGAAGACGCGGCGGTAACTCGTCGCGGCCGAGCGGCGGGGGCCGAACGTCGAAGCCGCGCACCGATGCCCGAACCTCGGGCGGTCCCGTCGCCGCGGCGCCCACCGATGCGTTGACGTCGAAGCTCGAGTCCCGCAGGGGGCCGGTGAAGGTGCAGCTGAACACCTGGGTGTTGGCGTCGACGGAGGCCCGGTTGAAGTGGCTGGTGAAAAACCGAGGGTTCACGGTCACCAGCGTCGTCGATGTGGCGCTGCAGGAGTTGCTGGACCGTTACGACGTCCCGGCGGCCGATCCCGATGGCCGGATCCGGGAGCAGTGAACCGATGAGCCGTCCGTGGGAGCAGATCGCCCTGTTCGACCTGCACCAGCCCTCCGCCCCGAATCCTGCCACCGACGATGCCGCCGAGGTCGACGCGGAGGACACCGCCGCGGAAGAGTCGCCGACACTTACTGCTGCCGCGGAATCGCCGACATCCACCGCTGAGGCGGAACCGGCGGAATCGCCGACACCGACCGTTGCCGCAGAACCATCGGCTGCGCCCGAACCCGAGGCGACGGCACCGAGCCGGCCGGTGTGGGAGTCGCTACCGGTCGGTGTCGAGGCGGATGAGCACGCGGTGATCGTGACCGCCGACGGGACGTATACGCCGTCGGGGCGGGAGTTGACCGGCCCGGTCGATTCGGTCGAAAAGCTCGACAAACTGATTCGCTGGGCCGCCCTGAAACCGCTGGGTACCCCACCGCAGGTGTGGATCGTCAACCAGGGCGCGTGCGAGGTGTTGGGGTGGGTGATCGACCCCGGCGACGAGGACGACTTCAAGGACACGGAGGCGCTGCGAACCCGCGCCGCCACCGACCTGACCGCGGTCCTGCAGGCCACCCTGACACCGATGCTGAACGCGGGCTGGGAGCTGCGCGGCGATCCGGGGCACGTGGTGCACCTGTCCCGGACGATCGGCAAGTTCACCTCGATGGTCGATGTGGTGCTCGAGCCATACATGTGGACATACTGGAACAAGGACTTCGGCTGGAACAACCGTCTCGGCGACATGGGGATCCTCGGTTCACCCACCGCCGGAACGTATCTCCCCGACGACGACCTGCCCGCGGCCCGTGAACTCGGGCGCCGGTTGGCCTGGTGCGCGAAACACCTCGGCGTACTCCCCGGGCCGACACCGGCGCGGACCGGCGCCGCGATCGTCGACAAGATCAAGCGCGAACGCACCCGGACGGGCAAGGGCCTGGCGGTGGCGACCGCCGGACCGGTGCCGCCGCTGGACGGGGCCCCGCGCGGGGACCTCGAACCCGCGGCCGGGTGGACCCGAATGCCCGACGAACAGGATCTGGAGGGGGCGTGCCGGTTGGTGTCCATCGACCAACGCGCCGCCTACCTGGCGTCGGCCGGGATGCTGGAATTCGGGTACGGGCAACCCACCCACCTGACCGGCCACGCGGCGGCCGCGGCGGCGGTGGGGGAAAAAGGGGCCCCGTTCGGGCTGTGGCGGATCACCCTCCCGGCCGCGCAGACGCTGTCGCTGCCCGAGAAACTGCCGCCCCCGCACCCGCACATGCTCACCGATCAGCCGGTGCAGACCTGGGTCACCACGGTCAGCCTCGACGGGCTTAGGGAGCCGGTCGCGGATGGGGGGATCGGCGCCGACCTCGACGACCTGGACATCACGGAGGCGTGGGTGTTTCCGGAGCAGGGCCGGGTGTTGGACAAGTGGGCGAAAATTTTGCGTGAGGCCCGGAAGGTGTCGGTGGATACCGGGGATGCGGCGACGAAATTGTTCGTCGGGTCCTGCTACAAGGGGTACATCGGGCGGATGGTGAACCCGGACATGTGGACCGCGACCCGGATGGCCCATCATCACCAACCTGTGTGGCGGGCGGCGATCATCGCGCATTGCCGGTGGCGCGGGCGGCGGGTGGCGATGCGGATCGCCCGCGAACACGGCCGGTGGCCGATCCGGACGGTCACCGACTCCTGGGTGTACCTGCTCGCCGACGGGGAGGACCTCGCGGATGAGAGTGCGGCGTTGGGGAAGATGTCGGTGGAGAAGGACACCCCCCTCACCGACCCACTGCTGTCCGCACTGGCGTCGGCGGAGGATGTGCACGAGGTGAAACTGGCGATCAATGCGGCGTTCGCCGACGACGACTTCGCCGACGACGACTTCGCCGACGACGACTTCGCCGACGACGACGACAACACCGAGGACGGGGAGGGGGTGCTCTGATGGCACAGCATCTTCCGCGGCCGCGCACCACGAAGCTGCCGCAGCAGGCGGTCGGTCTGGACGGCCTCAAGGTCTCCGTTGCCGACGCCGCGACCAGCGGTGTCGAAAAATCCAAACAGGTCAAGTCTGGGGGCCTGGCCGGGCTGACCAGCAAGGTGTCGGTCACACAACTACGGAAGGAACTCGGGAACGAGGGCCTGCGGCAGGCGGCGATCGACGCCGGCCGCACCCCACCGTCGGCGCGCACGTTGCGGCGGTGGGCGCAGCAGGGCCGCATCCCGCACGCGGATGTGCTCGAGCGAGCCCAACGCCGTGCGGCGATCGAACGCCTCGGTGGCGTCGATGCGGTGGCCGCGATGATCGGGCGGTCCCGCTCCGCGGTGTCCCGGTACCGGTCGGGGGAAACCAGCGAGTTGCGGGCCGACGCGAGCAAGAAACTGAAATCCGTGAAGGCGCAGGACATCATGAAAAGGGCCGGGGTGCTGCGGCCGGACGGCACCCCGAAACGGGCGGTGATCCGGGTCCGGGGCGGTGTGATGGTCCGCAACGGCGCCGACGAGGGCTACGACTACCGGGTCCGGACCCTGGATTTCGCGAACTCCGACACCCCGTTCAGCACAGATGAGTCCCGCGAACTCGCCGCCGCACTCGCGAACGATGATCACGCCCGGGTCGTGGCGTTGCTGGAGCGGCACGCCACCCTCGACTACCCGGAGAACAAGGGTTTCGACAGGTACAGCGACCAGTTCGGGTTCCACTTCGACCACATCGATTCGGTCCACATCGACTGGATCTGACAATCCGCCGCCTACCTCGGCCGAGCGTAGGCAGCAATCGACAAGACCGAATCGACAAGATCGCTTCAGCGGCACGGTGCTCTCACCGCGAGTGTGCGCACTGGCACTGCCTACCGGGGCCCTCACCGTTCGCCATATGGAGTGCGAGTGTCAATCTGCCCGTGGGTCAACGTCGGTGGGTGAATATTCCGCCGGATGTGCGGAATAGTCGTGGCACCCGTGGACCCGGGCTGGGGAGCCCAAGAACTGCGCGCGGAAGCCTCTAATCGTCTGGCAGTGCGTTGGCTCGCCACTTCGTCACTGCTGGGTAGAGCCATTGGCCTACCTGCTCACCGTTTGCGGTTAACACAGTTCACGGGGCCGAAGGCGTCGCCATGCTCTTCATTGATTGGTACGGATCGCTAACTACGCATACATAACGCCGATTGTCGCGTCGTGGTGCTTCCCTCCGGCGGTCCCTCGGCGGCGCCGCATCCTTCGGAGGACTCGGATCACGCGGTGTTGGGCTTACTTCCGCCTAGCTTCGCGGTGACAGTCTCGGCAGCGGTGACGGCCGCCGGCAGATCTCGGCAACCGGAGCACCATGCGACGGCGCGGGCCGAAAGGGATGATCGTCGACGAGCATGCACCGGTGCGGCGGGCCGACGAGAAGATTCTCCTCGTCGGCGTCGGTGCCGCGGCGTACCTACTCGCCGACGACACGACGGCGGTGCCTGCCGCCTTCCTCCGTCGGCGGAGCTGCCCAGCAAATCACCTACCCGGGCGACGACTGCGGCGCGTGCCGGCGCCGCCCGTCGGGTACGCACTCCGGGTGATGTCAGCCGGTGCGATCGAATGGGGCACCCGTCCGCTGCACCGCGTGGGGTGCTCTCGCGTCGATCCGGTGCGACCGCACCGGCGCCGGCGAGATTCCCGGCCGGCAGCGACGCCGACCTCGACGCTGCGCAGGAGCGGTTCGGTCCTGTTGACTCGGCCGCTCGGGCCGACCTCAAACCCCAGTTTCGAGACGCTCGCCGGGAGAGGAGCGAGTCGCCGACCGGTGGCAGCCGCGGTGGCGATCCCGTAGCGAGTTCTCGACCGAAGCGTCGGTCCCGGGGTCAAGTCCCGTCCCGGACGAGATTACGGAGGGTCCCGACAGCGGTGTCGCCAGATCCGAAGCATTCGCCTCTGGCGTCGTTCGGGGGCGCATGTGAAGGCCCGCTATCGGCGGCGGGTCGGGCAGATCAATATCGGCGTGCGGCGTTGAAAGGCATCAAATCCGACGGTGCGCGCTCGACCGGCTCACCCGCGGTGGGCGCGTGGACGACCATGGCGTGCCCTCGAAGAGGCCGACATGTTCGTCGCCGTAGCACAGAACGAGCACCTGGCTGCAGCTCACCTCGGGCAACGGGAGTACCACCCTTCACCTGTTCGTAGGTGGTCTGCGGGACGGCGACGCCCGCCTGTTGGTGCGATCATTCGACCAGGCCCGAGCAGTCGAAGGCATTCGGCCCGGCGGCCCCATGTCGGGGCCCCGATCTTGGTCTCCGCGGCAGCGAGGGCGTGCCGCCCATGGGTGGAGGGAGTCGGGGGTGATTCCGGCGGCCGTCGCCGGCTCCTTGATCTGTTTCGGGCGAGCGCTCACATAAGGAATATTGTCCGCCCTCACCCGCTCGTGTCCTTTCTCATCGACTTGGCCGCCGGAGAAGGTCTGTTCTCGGGGTTCTGCTCGCCTGTGTTGGAGTGTTGCGTGCGGCGCGGTTTGCTGATGTGCACCATACGATCGCTCGGGGTGATGTGAACGTTGTCGACGCGTCCGAGTCGGAGTCTGTCACCGTCTGCGGCGGTTGACCGCCATGCCGCCGAGCGCGCCGTATCCGATCTGGCGGCCCGGGGAACGGGAAGGCGTCCTCGGTGTCCGCGGCGGTTTGGCCGCCGTGGTCGTCGTCGGAGGGGAGGGCTGGCCTCGGACCGGGCTGCCTGATCCATGCGTCCGACAACCAGGCTTGCGAACACCTGCACGCCCCGATCCCGCTGAACCAGCAAGTTGACAACACCCCGGCGATCTCGCTGGCCTGCACGACGGCGACGTCACTCTCCCTAGATCGGACGGGGTCCGCTGTTCGAATTGGAGTCATGCGGCACCCCACGAAGAACGAGCGCGGACCAGAATGTCGTAGCCTCAAGGTGATGACAATCTCAGCCCGGCGACACGGTCGGCCATCGCCGCCGGCCTCGCTCGAATCGTGTTGTCCATCTGGGACGGCAGGCCGGGCGATGCATCGAACCTTGACACATCCACGCCCACAGAACAATGGGAGTATCCATGAACGCACACGACTTTCCCGTCAAGACCGCTGACGGCGCAATCGAATACCTGAGCAAGTACAAGGGCCAGCTCTTGCTGATCGTCAACGTCGCGAGCAAGTGCGGATTGACCCCGCAGTATGAGGGGCTCGAGGCCCTGCACCGCGACAACAAGGACCGCCTGCAGGTCGTCGGATTCCCGTGCAACCAGTTCGGCGACCAGGAACCGGGCGATGACGCCGAGATCCAGCAGTTCTGTAGCGCCACCTACAATGTCACGTTCCCGGTATTCAGCAAGGTCGAGGTCAACGGCGACGACGCGGACCCGCTGTTCGAGTACCTGCGCGCGGAGGCACCTGGTGACTTCGGGCCGGACAGCGGTTTCTTGTACGAGCATGTCAGCAAGACCCGCCCCCAGTCGATCGGCACCGACGAGGTCAAGTGGAACTTCACGAAGTTCCTTGTCGACCGCGAGGGGGAGGTGGTGCGCCGCTTCGAACCGACCGTCACCCCCGAGCAGATCGCCGAGGAACTGGCCGAACTTCTCTAGCGGCCTACGCGGTCGATTGGGTCGCAGTGGTTCCGAGCCGCGAGGATCTCGTCGGCGGTCTCGACCCGGCCGTAGGTCGTGGATTCTCGTTCCAGGCACGAATGTCCGTGTTGAGGTGCGCACCGAGCGGTGGGCCAAATGCCGGGTCTTGATGGTTGTTCGGAGTCCCGCTTCGAAGTCCCCGTTTCACCACTCGCGGCGCCTGATCGAAGCTCGGTGGCCGGCCGTCTGCGCTGACTTTGCGCTTGCGGTCGGCCCCGTGATCGGACCTCGCGGGAATCACCGCGGGAACCTTCTGTCCTTCGGCGGCGGTCGTCGCACAAAGACCGTCACCGAAGGCGTCATCCCGGCCGCTGTTCGATTCGCTGCTCACCGCGCACCAGGGGTGTCACGTTGTCCGAGAAGGGGTCCGCAGAGACCCTGAGCTGAACCGGTGAAGTCGCGGGCCGTCCATGTACTCCCTCGCTTCGTCCGGCTGTGGGCCGGTGGTGCGCACTGCCGAGACCCTCACAGAGGTGCTGGAAGGGCGCGGCCATGTCCTCCATGTTGATCCCGCAAGGCGGTGGAGTTTGGCGATTTGCGTCGACCATCTCGGGCAGTGTCTATTCACCGTCATCCGAGATAGTTGTCGCTCCGCAGGAGAGCGCGTTGCTCTCCGGTAACCATCTCGAGCGAGGACATCTGGTGGTGTGATGTCCTCGCTCGGTGTTTCTGTCGGAATTCCACTTCTGTTGCTGCATGCACCGCGGTTCGGGTCGATCGAGTTGGTCGTCGCGTAGCGTCGCATTGTTCAGCGGGACGGAGCATGTTGCGGGATCTGCAGCAGCGTTCCGACACGAACGCAGAGCAGACGTCCCGCCGGAGCCCGGTCGACCTCGTTGGAGCGGTGGCAGGAGCGATACTCTGCGACAACTTGTTTGAGCGAGGACATGTCCCTGTCCGCGATATCTGGTTGGCGTCGTCCGAGATTGCTGTCGCATCCCGGCTCCGCGCCCTTGTGGGTGGGTTCGGAGTTGTGACCCGTCTCTCTGGATGAGTGCGCTCCTCAATGGGGGCAGCGCGTGTGGATCACCGGGTGGCGGGCATCTGTTCGATGGCCGGTGCGCGGAGGTCGTGGACGCTAGCCCTCGTCCGCGAGCCATCCCCGGACGCGCCAGCGTTGGCGACCGACTGAATGAAGCCGCGTGGATGCCCCGGCGGACGGGGATAGCAGTCGGCATTTCCTCGCCGGACTCACCACCTTCCGGATGAACGGGTATGCGGGGTCGATTTGGCAACCGATCTGGCGGACGGACACCCACGGCCCCGGCATGGTGGCCTCGGCCTCGCTCCTCTCGAATCAACGCACCTGCCGGCGCGAGGGTTCCCGAAGTCCGAAGGAAATCCGAACTGCTCGCCGCAGGGCGTCCCGCCGGTGACCCGTACTGCCTCGCATCCGGAGTCTCCGAGCCCGACAGCAGGTTCAGGAGAGTGGATTCTCCGGCGCCGTTCTCGCCGACGAGGCCCACCACCTCCCCTCGGCGGATTTGGACCTCACATCATCGAGTGCAACGAGGATGTCGTAAACCGTTGTCGATCGTCGTTCTTGAAGGATGGTGGCGGAATTCGTCACGTCGTGAGCCCAAGGGCCTTGAAGGTACCGAGTGCACCGCTCTTCGTCTCGGCCTTTTCTCGGACCGGGCCATATGGATCGTTGATGCGGTTGGCCCAATCCATGTTGATGGTCTCGATCTCGCCCGCGTCGAGCGCTGTTTGATAAGACTCGGGCCACGCGAAGTCGGCAGGTCGCTCGGCCTTGTTGACACCCGGCTTTGAGCCCCAGTCGAAGTTCTCGACATCGGCGACCTCAAACTTATGGGGGAACTCCCACTTGTCGCCTTGGAGGTGCCGCGACATCTTCGTGACGTCATAAGGAAACGGACTGTCCGGGCTTGTCAGTTTCAGCAACTCCTCCGCCGCGGCCGGCGTATCAACAATAAGACTGTCGTAGTTGAGGAAGGACTCGAGCGGATTGAACTCGACACCATGGGCTTGGTCGTAGATCCTCGCTGCCGCGTAGGCTCCTGCGACCGCGATTACCCCTGCCGCAGTTCCGACCAGACGGTCTTCCTTCAGCATTGCCTCGAGGAATGCGGGGTCGCCGTCGGCACCCATCAGCAGTGCTCGCGTGTTGCGCGTGGCCTTGAGAGCCGCCAATGCACCGATGGCGATGCCGTCGCTCAGGGTGATGATGAAGTCCACGTCGGGATACGTCGGAAGCAGGGCGGACAATTCGGATTGAGCCTTGGTGGTGTCCCAGTCGGTATACGCAGTTGCAACGACCTTGACGTCCGGATAATTGCTGAGAGCCTGCTTCACCCCGAACATACGGGCCTCGGATGAAAGGCCGCCCTTGACACCGCCGAGCACGATAGCAGTTCCCCTGCCGCCGCCCCGTTTCAATAGCAAGTCGGCCATAACGTATGCCTCTTCGGCAAAGGATGTTCCCATCGTGCCGAGGAAGTATCCGTTGTAGCGGGGGTCGTGCGGACTCGTCCAGGTGGGCCGGTTACCCAGGCTCAGGTAGGAGATCTTCTGGCGGGCAAGTGTCGATGCATACATGGGCACCGCGCCATCGGCCACGAGGAACGAGAGGACGCCGGTCGCTCGGAGTGCGCCGAAGAGCTCTGGCTGCGACATCATCTTCTGCTGGTCTCCGTCATATGATGTCGACTTGTACTCCCCGCCCAATTGCATGAGGCCTTCGCGAAACCCCCTCCCCGCGCCCTCCAGCGCCAAGAGGTTCGAGATATAATGCATCATTCCGATGATTTTGGAATCCTCACCGGAGGCGGCGGGAGCGCACGCCGTCAGGGATCCGAAAGCTCCGAGCAGCCCTAGAACGGCCCCTCCCTTGAGTACGCTCCTTCTTGAAGTCATTGGTGACGCAGCAGAATCGACGATCATGGCACCTCTGTTCGACAGTCTTCACGTTGAGTAAATTCGATTTCTGACGGTCGCCGGTTCGCGCCGGCGGCGAGTCCGTCAACGGATTGGGTTCCACGGCGCTCGAGCGTCTGACGCTCGGGTACGAAACGCTTCATCGCTTCACGGACCTTCTTCCCATGGGGCCGCTTCGGACGGCTCGTGGTTTTCACCCTTCGCCTGCTCGACCTCGTATAACTTCCGCGCCGATCAACCGGGCATCCGGCGTGTCGTTCCCAAGCTTTGGATGGGGCAGTAGATGCCATGGTCAGCACGAAGCTTGAGCTTTCCCCAGCAGGGGAGCGAAGGCCCGAGTTTTCAACTGGTCTCGAACTTGGCTCGGGACGGCGACGACCGCACGGTCAATCCGTCGCGTTGCCGGTGTTCGAGGCGGATCTCCAACCGCTCAGTTCCGTTTCCGCTCCATATGTCGTGCTCCGGGGGTTCTGGACAGGCCACGGTTGCTAGGTTGAGATGTCCCGGGTTAGAGACAGGAGTTTGCGGGCACGCTCGGCAACGGGGAGGTCGACGAATTCTCCACCGGGGAGGCTGACCGCGGATCCGCCCGCCTTCTCGAATGCGACGAGTACCTCTCGCGCCCAGTGGAGCTCGTCGTCGCGCGGGCTGAACGCTTCGTGGATGACCGGCAGCTGGGCGGGGTGAATCGCGGACTTGCCGAAGAAGCCCAGCGAACGGCTCAGGGAGGCTTGCCGGCTGAGTCCGTCGTTGTCGCGGATGTGGGGGTAGACGCTGTCGATCGGTGGGGCGATTCCCGCGGCGCGGGAGGCGACGACGAGGTGGGACCGCACATACTGCAGCGGGGCATCTCCGTCGCCGGTGCCGAGGTCCTTTTGCAGATCGATCCCGCCCAGTGCGAGGTGCGTGACGCTGGGTTCGGCGGCGATCGAGAAGGCATTAGCGATGCCCTTCGCGCTTTCGATGGCGCAGATCAACGGTTTTCCGGGCGCGTGGTCGGCTACCCATCGAACGTCCTCGGCCGACTCGACCTTGGGGACGCGGATTCCGTGAGCGTGCTCGCTGACGGCGGTGAGGTCCTCGCGGGCGAGTTCGCTGTGCGGGGCGTTGATCCGTACCCAGGCCGTGCGGACGGCGAGGATGGCGGCGACGTTCGTTCGCGCCCGGGACTTGTGGTCCGGTGGGACCGCGTCTTCGAGATCGAGAATGACGACGTCGGCGCCGGCGTCGAAGACCTTGGTGAGCAGTTTCTCGTTGTGGCCGGGGGCGAACAGGTAGCTGCGTTCCACTAGACGACTCCCTTTTCGATCAGTGCTTCCAGTCGATCCTGGTCGACTCCGAGGGCGTCCCGGTAGAACTGCTGGTTGTCCTGGCCGAGTCGGCGACCGGGGAACTTGATGGCCCCGGGGGTTCCGAGCATGCGGAGCATGAGATTCTGCATTTTCACCGGGCCGAGGTCCTCGTCGTCAATGGTGGTGATGGCGTCGCGGGCGATGACGTGCACGTCGTTCATGAGTTGTTCGACGTCGTAGATGGGGGCGAGTGCGGCGCCGACTCTGTCGAATTCGGCAGTGACCTCGTCCAGTGGGCGGTCGGCGATCCATTTCGCGACGGCCTCGTCGAGGAGGTCGCCGTTGCGACTGCGTTCACCGGCGGAGGCGAACCAAGATTGTTCGATGATGTCCGGTCGGCCGACTAGGTGCATGACTCTTTCGGCGATGGAGGTAGCGCTGGCGGAGATCGCGACCCAGCGTCCATCCTTGGTGAGATAGGTGTTGCGGGGGGCGTTGTTGGGTGAACGGTTGCCGTTTCGGCCGGCGATGGTACCGAGTTGGTCGAAGGCGGTGGGACCGGGGCCGAGGATCCCGATCAGTGGTTCGAGGAGCGAGAGGTCGATGACCTGCCCCTTGCCCTTGCCCTCGGGTGAGTTGCGGTGAAGCAGCGCCGTCGCTACACCGAATGCGCCGGCGATGCCCGCGACACCGTCGGCGAGACCGAACGGTGGCAACGTCGGCGGGCCGCTTTCCTCCCCGGTTTGGTGGGCGAATCCGCTCATCGCCTCGGCCAGGGTACCGAATGCACGCCGTGCGGCATAGGGGCCGGACTGTCCGAATCCGGTGACCCGCAACATGATAAGCCCCGGGTTGAGGGAGTGCAGTCGGTCGGGGGACAGCCCCCACTTCTCGATCACACCGGGCCGGAAGTTCTCCACGAGCACGTCGGCGTCGACGACGAGGTCGCGAAGGATCTGCTGTCCCTCCGCTGTGCTGAGGTTGAGGGTGATGCACTTCTTGTTGCGTGAGATGACCTTCCACCACAGTCCGTGGCCGTTCTTGTGCGCCCCATGTGTTCGGGCGGGATCGCCGGAGGGGTGTTCGATCTTGATCACCTCCGCCCCGAAATCGCCGAGCAGCATGGCGGTGATCGGTGCGGCGTACACGGTACTGATGTCGAGGACGCGGATGCCGTGCAACGGTCCCCTGGTGTGCGCGGCCGTGCCGGTCTTGCCGTCGCTCGATTGTGCAGCTGCATTGTCTGGATACGCACTCATGGATAGTCCTATGGGTTAGGAACGTGACGGGATAACGTGTGCCGAGACCGTTTTCGTGGACGGAATGAGGTGCCCCTGACTCCGGTGATGTGATCGCTCGCATGAGCGGGATGCGTCGACGTCGATCGTGAAAGACCGGAATCCCCGCCGGGTGGATGATCCGGTATTTGGTGAAGCCGAGGGAAGGCCGGAAGTCGGCCTGGGACGGGACCGCGATGTCGATCGAATCTCGACGATCGAAGGGGAACGTCGTTCACACCATGAAGACGAGGCGCTCGACAGACATCTCCCGGACCGCGTGTTCGGGGCCTTCTTTGCCGAATCCGCTGTCCTTCTGTCCGCCGAAGGGCATGCCATCCGAGCGTGTGCTGGAGGTTCCGTTGATGACCACGCCGCCGACCTGCAGGTTCAGGGCGACCTTCCGGGTGATGTCGAGCGAGTCGGTGAAGACGCCGGCTTGCAGGCCGTATCGGCCCGCGTTGACACGGGCGATGGCATCGTCGATTGAGTCGAAGGTCGTGATTCCCACGACCGGTCCGAACGCCTCCTCACGGGTGATCGGCATACCGTCGCGCACGCCGCCGAGGACTACGGGCTCGATCAGGGTGCCGGTACGGCCTCCGCCGGTGAGCGGTTGGGCACCGGCGGCCACCGACGCCTCGATGAGCCGGGTGACGTGGTCCGCCGCCTCGGTCGAGATCACGGGGCCGAAGTCGGGGTCCGAGCTCCACGGATCACCGGTGACGAGCGACTTCGTGCGACGGACGATCTCCGTCGTCAACTCGTCGGCCAGCGAAGTGTGCGCGTAGACGATCTGGACCGAAGTGCAAACCTGTCCGGCCTTGCGGAACGATCCGCGAACGATCTGCTCTGCGGCGTGGGCGACGTCCGCGCCTTCGCAGACGAGGGTAGGGGAAATGCTGCCCAACTCCAGCGAGACCGGCCGGACGCCGGTGGCGGACTTGACTACGGTGCCCACCGCGGTCGAGCCTGTGAACGTCGTGAAGCCGATCTCCTCGCGAGTGAGCAGCGCATGACCCGCGGTCTCGCCGCGGCCGTGGGCGATCTGTAGTCGACCCCGTGGTACGCCCGCGTCGTGTAGCGCAGAGACCAGATGCTCAGCCGTCAGTGGGGTCAGCTCTGCGGGTTTCAGGATCACGGCGTTCCCCGCGGCGAGCGCCGGTCCGATCTTGTGGCATGGAGTATTCAACGGGGCGTTGAACGGCGTCACCGCCAGGACGACGCCGATGGGCACTCGGACGGTGAGGGCCAGGCTATTCGCGAAGGCGGCATTGGCGGCGACAGGCACGATCGCACCCGTGATTCGGATTGCCTCCTCTGCGCAGAGCGACAGGGTCGACATAGCTCGAGAGAACTCGTTTTCCACATCGCGTCGGGTGTAACCGGTCTCGCGGATCATCGTTTCGAGGATATGTTCCTTGCGCTGCTGGAGCAGTTCCACGGCTCGACGAAGCGACCTCTCGCGCTGGTCGGGAGCCCAGGGCACCTCTGCCGCCGCAACTGCTGTGCGGACGATGGTGTCGACCTCGGCGCCGGAGACGGTCTGCCTTTCGGCGATGATTTCGCCTGTCCACTTGTCCAGGACAGTAATTCGCTCGCTGGCGAGCTGCAATCCACCCGTGTTGGTCGTGGTTTCGGTGATGGTCATCGGGCTACCTCGTGCTCGTGGGTACGTGATGTGCTGGGTCTGACGTCGATGCGGCTGTGCTCCCAGCCGGTGCGACGCCACGTAATGGCCTCGCCGGGACGACGCCGGTGACTTCCCGTCGTGATGGGCCGGCTCGGTGGCAGCTCATGCCCTGGTGAGGTGTGGCGATTGCCAGGGGGAATCATCGGTTTCGAGTCCGCTGTTTCGGTGTGAGTCCTCCCATGTTCGATGTGTTGCGTTGGCAGCGACGGCGTGGTCACGGTACTGGCCGCGAACGGGCCGGCGGTTCGACCGGCGTCCGGCTCAGTGGCGTACAACAATGCGACGTCCCAGGATCGGCAGGCAGCATGGTGCTGCCGGTCCCAGGATTCGGCCACAGGCCTGGGCAACGTCAAGGGGTTTTCGCGTTGCATCGATTCGGATCGATGCGGCGACGGTCGGCGAGCGGCGAGTGCTGTGCAAATAGTGCTTCAATCTACGGCTGTCCGGACCGCCGCCGCAGGCCACGCGTGACCATTCATGGGTGGTGGATCAGGTTGCGCGTCGGCGGGTTGGGATGACGTGCAGACCCGCGCCGGCCAGTGTGTTAGACCTGTTCACGGTGTTGCAGGCTGGATGGTGGTCATGCTCGCGTGGCCGCTGCCTCGGCTGACCCGTAGCCCGCAATCCGGCCGAAGACGGAACCGTTCGTGAGTCCGGAGCCGCCGGGGTAGTTGAAGTAGAAGATACCGCCAACCAACTCTCCGGCGGCGTAGAGACCCGGGACCGGGTTCATGTCGGTGTCGAGGACCTGGGCGTCGGTGTTGATCCGTAGGCCACCGAAGGTGAAGGTGATGCCACAGGTGACCTGGTAGGCCTCGAAAGGGCCCTCGTCGAGAGTGTTGGCCCAGTTGGTCTTGTTCACGTGCAGACCGCGGGTCCCACGGCCGTCCTTGACATTTGGATCGAACGGCGTCTCGGTGTCGATCGATGCGTTGTACGCCCGGACTTCCTCGAGCAGGCCCACCGGGTCGACGCCCTCGAGCTTCTCCGCGAGCGCCTCGAGCGTCGGTGCCGTGACCTTGGTTGCCTGGCGAATCTTGTACTCGTCGCGCAGCAGGTGCGTCACCTTCTGGTCAAAAATTTGCCACGCAAACTGGGCCGGCTGCTCGAGAATTCGGCGGCCGTACTTTGCATAGGTGTAATTGCGGAAGTCCGCACCTTCGTCGACGAAGCGACGTCCCTGGGCGTTGACCATAATGCCGAAGGGGTAGCTGTGCTTCTGGAATCCGTCACCGACGGCGAGATCACCGAACTCGGGGGCGTTGCGGTCCCAGCCGACGGCATGGCAGCCCGACCAGTTGCCGGTGGGGCTGGCACCGACATCGAGGGCCATGCGGTGGCCATCGCCGGTGTTGCACATCGTTCCGCGTACCTTGGCCAGGTCCCAGGACGGCCCAAGGTACCGGGTCCGCCACTCGGTATTGGCCTGGAAGCCGCCGCTGGCCAGGACGACTGCGTCGGCCTGTTCCTCACGGGTGCAGCCGTTCTGGTTGACAACCACACCGGTGACACCGTCATCGCCGTGCAGCAGAGAGACGGCACGGGCGCCGTATTCGATCTTCACCCCATCGCGCTCGGCCGCCTTGGTGAGATAGTCGACCAGCCCCGGGCCGCCGCCGTTGACCTCGACGGTAAGACCGCCCCAGAACTTGAACTTTCCGTCGACCTTGAACGCCTGGCGGCCGTAGATGGGCATGAAGCGCACGCCCTTCTCTTTCATCCAGGACAGCGTCGGGTAGCTCTGTTCCACGAGGAGGCCGGCCAGGTCTGGATCGGTGCGGTACTCAGTGACACGAGCAATGTCGTCGAGGAATGCCTCGGCCGGGTAGGCGCCGAAGTCGGTGTTCGCAACCTCCTCGTCGGTGAGATCGGGCATGAGCTGCCGCAGGTCCTCCACGCCGTTGTAGGCGACGCGCATCGCTCCCGCCGTGAACGCGGTGTTGCCTCCTCGTCGCTCCCGGTCGGCGCGCTCGAGAACGAGGACCTCCGCACCTCGTTCCCGCGCAGCCAATGCTGCGCACAGCGCGGCATTGCCGGCGCCCACAACGATCACGCGACTTCCTGACACGGATCCCACCTCATCTCATCGTTAACTTTGGTATACGACTGTATACCGAGGTGTCCAGGATGGCAAGACCTTGTTCGTTCCAGGGGAATTCGCCTCCGCGAACTCGCCGCTCGTCGCCGGATGGGGGCGGGTCGGCGACGACGCGGGCCGGCCGCGTAGGCGGGCCGAATGTGCCGCACCGTGCCGGACGGTCTCGTAGGGGACGATCCCGCCGCGGACCAGTATGAGTTCATCGACCTCGCCGCAAGCTCGGCGGGAAGCGGTCGAACGGCCGCACTCGCACCGCGCGATGCTTCCCGCGGATACCTGTAGCCGGTGTACGACGGCGAGAACGCCCACGGAGCGCTCCCGGTGACCTCACGGCCTGTCCCGCCGATCCTCCCAGCGGTCACGTTCACCTGAGTTGGCAACGCCTTCTTGCGGGTTGAGGAACGATCTGTCCGCGCGCGCGGAGGGCCCGGTACACGGTCGAGCGCGAGGGCGCGGGGTGATCCCCTGCGCTTCGAGCCGCCACACGATCGCGGTAGGGCCCTTGTCGAGGCCCTCGTCGGCGAGCTCCTGGTGGGCTCACGCGATTCCTCCGGGGCCTGGGCTGAGGTGCTCGAGCCGGGCAGGATTGATCGAGTGGTGAACGCGGCGGCGCCTTCGGCGCGAAACCTTGCCCACCAGGGTGGGGGAAGGTGTTGCGGGAGATACCCTGATCCCGGCGCAGGCGGGACGCGTTCAGCGGTATCCGCCTGCGGACCCGGCGACCGTGGCCATGATGTCCGGATTCATCGAAACCCTGTTCCGTCCATGCCCGACTGTCACGGGAACGGTCGCCGGTGTCCTCGATGCCCCGAGGCATCAACTGCCCTGCACGTCCCGAACTCGGACATGGACACCCTCGCCGGTGGTGCGATAGGCACGCCGGCCGCAGCACCTCGAGGTGTGCCATAGTATACGCTGGGATGCTACTGGAGTGGGCGCCGCCGAGGTGTGCCGATCTCTGCTGGCAGTGATGGGGAGGTAATGGACATGCAGGCACCGAACCGCCCTTCGCTGTACGACGAGATGCTGCGCGATATCACCACGGGGGAGTTCAGCGATGGGGAGCGTCTGGTCGAGCTGGCCCTTGCCGAGCGATACGGCGTCAGTCGCACTCCCGTGCGAGAGGCGTTGCGCAAGCTCGAGCAGGAAGGGCTCGCAGTCCGCGGTTCCCGCGGACTGGAAGTGAAAAGGCAGAGCTTGCAGGATCTGTTGGAGATTTTCCAGGTACGTGTGCCGCTGGAGAGCGTTGCTGCCGAGATCGCCGCAGCTCGCCACGATACCCGTGACGAGATCACGCTGCGCCGCATCCTGGCCCGCATGCACGAGCTGGGCGACGACAGCGTCTCGGAGCAGGCAGCAGAAAATCTCCGGCTGCACGGCGCGATATGGAACGCAACTCACAACAGCGCGCTGATCGACACGCTGGAGCGACTGACCTCTCAGCTCGGACGCTATCCGCTCAGTACATACGGATACCCGGGCCGTTGGCAGGACGCACTCGCGGAGCATGAAGCTCTGATCGAGGCCATCCTCGCCGGTCGAGCGGAGCAGGCGGGAGAGCTGGCGCGCACCCACATGCAGGAAGCGCGAGACACCCGCATCGCCATGTGGCCCGGTGATTGATCCGGCGTCTGCAGTGGGGAGGCGGCACACGTCCGTTCGGGACGGATGCTGTCGCAGATGAGTCCCCTCCGACGTTTGTCGCTTGCTCGGCTGGACCTCGGCTCATCCCGGCAGGGCCGGTGAGTGTCTGGACTCGGGGCATCTCCGACTCCGGAACTGCCGCAGCCCACCGAGTCTCGTCGTTCCCGCCGTTCGGGACCCCTGAAACGATCGAGAGCCCGCCCGGCGAGCCGCACGCGGAGCTGGAGATCGTGCGCACACGTCAGATCAGCCGCCCGCGGCGACCCGTCGCTGCCCCAATGTCGCGACGGTTGCGACGAACACTCGAGCGTGGCCGCATCACGTGCCCCCGTGATCATTCGGGAAGCGGCGCAGAATGTTGCCCGGCTCCCTGACGGCACTCCCCCGGGGGCGGAGATCTGTTGACCGGCCCGGGTTCGGATAGGTGCGGATACCGCGTCCTTCGTTGCGAGATGCGAATCCTGTTCGAGCGTATGCGGGTCGGGCAGGGGAAAATCTACGGTATGGCGAGCCCGCGAGGACGGACCGGTGTGCGCCACCCCCCCGGGGTTCCCGCGCTGCCGGCACTACCGCCGAGGCGGGACGAGCCGGTGGCCGTCCAGATCCTTGACACCTCCGGTACGGAACGGTATACAATGGGATGCAATCGAGTGCCGCGGTTTCCCGCGGTCATCATCTACGGAGGTCCCACGTGCGTGATGGAGTAGTGAAGGTTGGCGAACCCACCACCGTCGTCGAGTGTCTCCGCTCATCGACGCTGCTTTTTCCCGATGAACCCTTCCTCGACTTCGGCGGTGAAACGTACACGTACCGCGACGTGGATAAACTGTCGACCGATCTCGCGCGGGGACTCCAGGCGCAGGGCGTCGGGTCGGGGGACACGGTGGCCGCGGTTCTTGCCAACAACGTGTACGCCGTGGCCCTTTGGCTGGGAGCCAACAAGATCGGCGCGATCTATGTGCCCATCAATACCGCTCTCAAAGGCGATCTCCTGGCACACGTCGTCGAGGACTCGACCGCGCGGGTGGTCGTCTCCGACGCGCGATTCTCAGCCAATGTGGCGGAGGTCGTTCTCGGGGCCGGCCGTGAAGTCGTCCACTTCGTTCACGATGATCCGGATGCGCCGACATACGGTGCTCGCCCGATCGAGGACCTGCTCACGGAGGCGGGGCCGGAACCGGTCGTCCCGGCCGGTCCGGGGGACCTGAGCTGCATCATCTACACCAGCGGCACAACAGGCGTCTCCAAGGGTTGCATGGTCAGCCATGACTACGTCCTCCACGTGGCACGCCGTAGCAGCGAAGCGATCGACCAGACGCGAAACGATGTCATGTTCACTTCGTTGCCGCTGTTCCACCTCAACGCACTGGCGATCAACGTGCTCGCGACGATGCGCCTCGGCGCGAAGGTTGCCATTGCCGAGAAATTCTCCTTGTCCGGCTTCTGGAAGGAGATCCAGCGGTCGGGTGCCACCACCACGAGCCTGCTGGGGGCGATGATCCCGCTCGTGGCCAACGCCCCGGACTCGCCGGAGAGTCTCGCATGCCATGGGCAACTGCGGAGCGTCGCGGGCGCGCCCTGGACCGGCGACGACATCGCGAAGTTCAAACAACGGTTCGGAGTGCAGCAGGCCGGCTCGAACCGTTACGGGCTGACCGAGGCATGGGGTGTGACGGCCCGACAGAAAGGCGACCCCGATCACCCCGTCGGCTCGTCGGGACGGCGCCAGGGCGACTTCGACGTCCGCATTTTCAACGACGAGGGCCTCGAGGTCCCGGCGGGCGTCGTGGGCGAGATCGTCATCCGACCTGGCAAGCCGCACATCATGTTCGAGGGTTACTGGCGACGACCGGTAGAGACGCTCGACGTATTTCGTGGCCTGTGGTTCCACACCGGTGACTTGGGCTATTTCGACGACGACGGCTATCTCTGGTTCAGCGATCGCAAGAAGGACTACATCCGTCGGCGGGGCGAGAACATCTCGAGCTACGAAGTCGAGGCGGTGTTCCGCAAGCATCCCGACGCCCTCGACGTCGCGGTCGTCGGCGTCCCATCCCCATTGTCGGAGGAGGACGTCAAATTGTGTGTTGTACCCAATCCGGGGGCGGATGTGAGTCCCGCAGCCGCGGAGGCGCTGTGCGCCTGGTCGTTCGATCGGCTGCCGTTCTTCGCAGTCCCTCGATACATCGAATTCGTAGACGAGCTGCCGCGGACGGCGACGGGAAAGATCCAGAAATACAGGCTCCGCGAAAGGCACTCCACCCACGCAGTGTGGGATCGGGAGGCGGTCGGAATCGCGGTTCCCCGATGAGCCGCGCGGTGATCCTCGGCATCGGTCAAACGCCTCTGGCGAGGACCTCGGAATTGACGGACGAGGAGCTGATGCTCGACGCGATCGTCGAAGCAATCAACGATGCCGGTCTCGAGAAGGCGGACATCGACGGCCTCGCGATCGGCACCATGACACTCAAGGACGACTCACCGGCCATCGCGGAGCACTTCGGTATGGAGCTCAACTGGTCGATGAAGTCCGACTTCGGCGGCGCATCGGGCCTGATCAGTCTTTTCCGGGCGAAGGAGTCGATCGAGGCCGGCTCGGTCCGGGCCGTGGTCACCGTAGCGGGTGGCAACCGGGCCGACATGCCTTGGCTGCAGCATGACGCCAGTGCGCCCCCCAACGACTACGCCCACCGAAGCTGGATTCTGCCCTACGGCTACGGCGGTGCCAACACCTTCTTCGGGCTCATCCAGCAGCGCTACATGCATGAGTACGACATCACCTTGGAGCAGTTGGGGAAGATCTCGAGCACCTTCCGCAGCCATGCGCAGCTGAACGACGCCGCCCTCCTACGCGAGCCGCTGTCCGTGGAGGACTACGTCAACGGCCGGCTCGTCTCCGACCCGATCCGCTTCAACGACTGCGTCATGAGGTGTGCGGGTGCCGCCGCCGTCGTGATCGGCGTCGAGGAACTCGCTGCACGGTCGGATCACCGGCCGGTGCACATCGGTCCCTACGCCGAACGCATCAGCCACCAGGCGTCGAAGCAGACCGCCGACCGCATCGAAACAGGCTTCGTCACCATCGCCGACAAGATCTTCGAGCGCTACGGCCGGGACCGGATGGACTTCCTGCAACTCTACGACGACTATCCGATCGCGATCGTCAAGACTCTCGAGGACCTCGGGTTTGCTCCCCGCGGACGAGGCGGGAAGTTCATCGAGGAGCACGACATCTCGATCAACGGCGATCTGCCCATCAACACCGGTGGCGGCTTGCTGTCGGTGGGTCAGGCCGCGATCGGAGGCGGCTTCGTCCCCATCCTCGAGGCCGTCGAGCAGTTACGCGGCGAAGCCGGCCGTCGTCAGCTCGCCAAGGCCGACGTCGGCCTGGTGACCGGCATCGGTCTGCTGGCCTACGGCGGAAACCTCGCTGTCACGTCAGGGGCCATCTTCGGAAAGGAGCCGCTGTGACCGGACGACCATTCCCCACACCTGTCCACTGGGACAAGGAGTTCTGGGACCGTGCCCGGGACGGGGTGCTCACGGCGCAGGAGTGCCTCGACTGTGGCCGGCTGCAGCACTACCCCCGGCCCGGATGCGCCAATTGCTGGAGCAGGAACCGCCGCTGGCGTGAGCTCTCCGGGCGTGGACGCATCTACTCGTTCACTGTCGTCAGGCAGCCCGTGCACCCGGCCTTCACCGACGAGGCTCCCTACCCGCTCGTGGACGTCGAGTTGGAGGAGGGAGTTCGCATGCTCTCCGTCCTGAGGGGGACCCCCCTCGACCAGCTCTCCATCGGGATGCCGGTGGCGGTCGAGTTCGGCCCGGAGGTCGACGGGATCAGGCTTCCGTACTTCCGGACGGCAAGCTGAGCTCGTCGACCTTCCGGACCAGCCCACACCTTCGGTGTACATTTGCATACAATTGGACTCATAGATTGGCGGACCAGTATGACTGTCCTCGACGCTTCGCGCTCCCTCCTGTCGCCCGACCTGATTGCCGACCCGTTCCCCTTCTACAAGGAATTGCAGGAGCAGGACCCGGTGCACTGGAGCGGGCGGCATCGCGCCTGGCTCGTCACCAAGTACGAGGACGTACGTACAGCGTTCAACGACCCGAGGCTGTCGGTGAACCGTATCGGGCCGTACTTCGACCGCCGAGTGCCCGAGGAGGACAAGGAGCGGCTGAGAGAGGCGTTCGCCATTCTCGAGAGCTGGCTGGTCTTCACCGATGCCCCGGTGCATACCCGGCTTCGCGGCATCGTGCAGACAGCGTTCACGCCGCGGACGGTCGCCCGGCAATCGGAGGCCATCGCGAGCATCGTCGCCGACGCGGCGCGCAACCTGCGGCGCAACGCCCACATCGGCACGGTGGACGTCGTGCGCCACTTCGCTCGTCCCATCTCCGCGACCGTGATGGCGCACATGCTCAACATCGACCCGGCGCACAATGATCGGATCGACCGCTGGACCGACGATCTGGCCGTGTTCATGGGCGGAGACGTGGATGCGACCGACCGCAACGAGCGCGTGGCGGGCGCCGTCTCCGAGATGCTCCGGTTCCTCGAAGAGACCATCGAGAACTATTCAGGCGACGCCGAGAGCAGCGTCATCGGCGGGCTGATCGCCGCGGAGAACGAGGGAGAGAAGCTCACCAAGCACGAGCTCCTGGCCACCTGCGTCCTCCTCCTGTTCGGGGGTTACCGCACCACGGCATGCTCGATCACCAATGCCCTGAACCTCATCCTCCGCCACCCGGACATCCGCCAGCGCCTCGTCGACGATCCCGAACTGGTCAAGCCCGCCGTCGACGAGTTCATGAGGTATGAGGGACACGCACGCATCGTGCCCCGTTTTGCGACCGCCGACATCGAACTTCGGGACAGGACCATCCGAGCCGGCGAACGCGTCCTGCTGGTGACCGCGGCGGCCAACCGTGATCCGGACCAGTTCCCGAACCCGGACGAGATCGTGATCGACCGGAAACCGAACGCGCACCTGACGCTCGGTAGCGGTATCCACTACTGCCTGGGGGGGCCGCTTTCGCGCGCCGAGCAGCAAAGCGCCATCCGTACCTTCCTCACGGAATTCCCGCGGGCCCGACTGCACTCGAACGGCCCCGTGGACTGGGAGGTTCGCATGTTGACCCGCACACCTCAGTCGCTGCTGGTAGACCTCGGTTGAGGACCGAGCCCGGAGAGGGGAGTCACGATGAGTGAACCTGTGGCCGACAGTGCAGGCCACTGCATCCTGATCGATACGGAAATCTGTGTTGGTTCGACGTTGTGCGTCCAACTCGCGCCTGACACATTCGTGCTCGACGCACGGGGAAAGTCGCAGGTGATCCCGACCGGTGTGCCGGACGACGAAACGATGGACGACGTGATCGGCTCGTGTCCCACCCAGGCCATCGGTCTTGTCGAGGGAGCGAACCCCCGGCGGATCGAGCATTGACGAGCGCGTAGCCGTGCCTTCTTCCGACGGTTTGCAATTCGCGAACCTCCGGGCCGATAGCGGCAGCAGCGGCCCGTCGCTGTGAGAGACCGGCGGCAAATGCCCCACGACCTGGGGCGATTCCGGAGCGAGGACCTCCCCCGCGCGATGTTCTCATCGGCAGGAGTCCGCGGAGGGGATCGTGAAGGAGCAGTGACGGGGCTTGCGGACCTCCGGGAACAGGGGAGTCCGGAGAACCTCCGCCCCATCCCACGGCTGCTCGCGTCAGGTGATCGAGCGGCACGCCGAGGATCGTCACCGAGGGAATCGTCCGAGAAGGGCTCACGGCACACCCATCCGGCCGAGTCCGCGCGTCGGTGGGACGTGCGATGTCTATGTCCCACAGGTGATCTTCCGCGACGATCGCCGGTACGCAGCACCCGGTACACGTTGGCGCAGCCGGCTTTCTCCTGGGTGCAGTTACTGACGCAGCCCGTGGCCGATCAGGTGCGCTGACCACTACTCGTGGCGAATCATAATGCTCTTTTCGAAGATTCGAGTCCTGCGATCGGTTTCGTGGCATACGAGGCCACACTGGGAGTTGCCGTCCGTTGACGGATTGGGCGGAATTCGGTCCGTCGCGGTCGTGATTACGTCCTCGAAGAGTGAGCCGCACCATTGACCTGTTCCTTCGAGACGGACAAGCGCCACGAACAGAGCTGTGATCCTCGGCGAGAGGAGAGTTGCCGCCTGCTGCGGAAAGGCTTGAGACTGTGTCCGTTACGAGGGTTCACATCACGCCTCCGACCTCGAAAACATGATTGGGTGCTACCCTCGCCGCCCGCGCGGGACGGCTGGCCACCGACTCCGCCGCGCCCAGCGCTCGTTCGGTCGGGTTGCGCCGCCACGTTCGAACAAAAGCCCTCGCCACCGCGAAAACTATTGCATTGCATACAACGGTATGTAACGATATGCACAGGCCGAGTGATTGAGAACACACACGCCGCTGGTTGCAGAGCCGGGCGAGCTCTCGCGATGAGGCAGCGGGAAGGCCTCCTGTCACCCGAAAGCAAAGGACATCGACATGAAACCGTTCCTGAAGGCCGTCATCGACTGGGTCGAGGGGATCGACCGGGCGGCGAAGGCGACCGACGACCCCCACCATCGCGCCATCCTCGAAAACTACAAGACGCATGTGGCACTGGAGTTCTCGGGACGTATCGCGGACCTGCTGGGGGAGGGCCTGACCATCCAGGAACCGGTGTACCAGACCAAGCTCGACGGCAGTTCCGAGCGTATGACCCACGACGGGCATGCCGCGGTTGTCGACTTCTACCAGAAGATCAACGACACCACCGTCCTGACGAACCAGGACGAGAAGCTGGCGGTGGCGGACTGGGGCTTCGTCTCGCAGAACACCTGGAACATGTTCACGACAGGCAGGCACCTCATCGAGCAGGGGATCGAGGTCGAGGACCCCGACGCCACCTACCGCGTCCATCGACCTCTCCTGATGCTGTGGAACTACACCGAGGATGCCAAGCTGATCGGCGAGGAGGTCTACGAGATCGATGCTCCCAAGATCGAGAAGATCGACGCCTCGGAGGCTCCCACCTGGGCTGAGATTCGAGACGCAATGAAGCCGTTCCTTCCTGAGAACCAGTCCCTGTTGGTCTAACGACGAAGAAGTGGTGGACCGCCTCGCCTACGGTGCGACCCACCACCTTTCGGCCGCACCGGCCCACCGGGAGAAGGAGACTCACGTGAACAGGTACATCGAAAAGCAGGTCCGGTTCTTCGAGGAGATCGACGAGCAGATCGCATCCACGATGGATCCCCGCCACCAGGCGATCCTACGGACGTACATGTGGCACGCGGCATTCGAGCTGTGCGGTGAAGTGGACAGCCTTTTCGCGCCCGACATGATGGTCGACAATCCGGTCTACAAGATCCTCGGGCTCGGCACGGACACCTTGCAGGTCCACCGCGGCAAGGAATCGGTGCGAAAGCGCTTCTACGAAAACCTGAACGAGGCGATCGTCCTGGCCTACGACGAGACGAGAGCGGTCGCCGACTGGGGGCTGGCGTTCTTCTGCACTGTGGGCACTGTCGTCACCGCGCAGCAGCTCGCCGCCACAGGTCACGCCGTGGACGACCCGACGGCGACCTACCTCATCGAGCACTTCTGCGGCGAGCGCTGGCCGTTCGACGACAGAGCGCGGCTCGTCGGGGAAGAGGTGTACCAGATCGGAGATCCGGTCATCTCCAAGCTGGCACCTGAGGACGTGTTCACCGTCGAGGAACGCAACGCTGCGGTGCGGCGCTTCCTGCCGACTGCGAGTGCCCTGTCTTCCTGAGCCCCTCACGTTTGCCCCAGTCGGCGCCGCTCTCGGATCACGAGGGCGGCGCTGGTCTTTGCCGGAGGCCAACTGCCACTGAACCATTGACTGTGTACAACGGGATGCTAACGTGTACATAAGTGTGAGGCGAGTCACCGATGGGGCCTCACCGATGACATATCAGGCTGACCTACCAGCCACCGCAAGGGAACCGATCACCCGGGCCCGCGCTCAATTCGAATTGAGGTTTATCCCATGCCCAGTCTCGTTCCTACTCACGGGCCCAGCGGGCGGGTCGTGTTCGGGGCCCGCCCGGCCGAGCTTGACACCGGTGGCCTCCGCATTGGGGCTCACGCCGGGACCAGGGCCGTCGGGTCCTTCCAGAAGTGCGGACTCACGTCGTGAGTGGGGAGGATCTCGTGGTGCCCCCCGCCGTCCGAGCAGTGGGCCTGGGAAAGCGGTACGGAAATTTTGCCGCCCTCGACGACATCAGCCTGGAGATCCGTCGCGGCGAGGTGATCGGGCTCGTCGGCGAGAATGGCGCCGGGAAATCCACGCTGCTCAGCCTGCTGTCCGGGTCGGAACAGCCCGATGCAGGGCAGGTGGAGATCAGCGGTGCCCCGGTACGGCTGAACAGCTACGTCGAGGCCAACCGCCACGGCGTTTTTCGCGCGCAGCAGGACCAGGGCCTGCTTCCCAATCTCACCGTCGCGGAGAACCTGTTTTTCGGTCACGAGGGTCGGCTGAGCCGGTTCGGGTTGCTCGACCGCCGCGCCATCCGAGCGCTCACCGAGGAAGCGATCGTCAACGACCCTTACCTGAACGGGGAGGTGTCGGCAGATAGCAAGGTGGGCTCGCTTCCCCTGAACCTTCGTCAGTTGGTGGAGATCAGCAGGTGCTTCGCCGTCGCGCGGCTGCTGGGTATCGACCATCCCGTCGTGTTTCTCGACGAGACGACGGCGTCACTCAACTTCGACGAGGTCAATGAGCTCTTCGAGTACATCAACTCGAGGCGGGGGTCGGCGTCCTTCGTCTTTGTGTCGCACCGGATTCAGGAGGTTCTCGAACTGTGCGATCGGCTGTATGTCCTCAAGGACGGGCGGCTGGTCAGTGAGCACTCGTCCTCGAAGGTCACGGAGAGCCAGATCCACCACGCAATGGTCGGCCGAGAGCAGGAGTACACGTACGGACTGACCGAGGATCGGCAGCCACCGACCGACGAAGTGGTGCTGGAACTCGACGGTCTGACCTCCGCTACCGGCGTCCAAGACGTGCATCTCAGCCTCCGTTCCGGCGAAGTGGTGTGTGTCGGGGGGGTGACCGGGTCCGGCAAGTCCGAGCTGGCCCGCGCCGTGGCGGGGGACCTGCCGATCACCGGCGGGCACCTGTACGTGCGAGGTCGCAGGATCGCCCGCTCGGGCGCTCGGTCGCGCCGGGGCAGTGTGGCGTACGGCCCCCTCGACCGGCACGGCGAAGGCGTCGTGCTCGGCCACTCCGTCTCGTGGAACGTCACGATGGGTTCGCTGCACCGGCTCCGCTCGCGTTTCAGTCGTTGGATCGACAAGCAGAGGGAGTCGGATTTCGTCACCGCGGCAATCGAGGATTATTCGATCGCAACGACGACCCCGCGCAAGCTGGTCGGTCAGCTCAGTGGCGGCAATCAGCAGAAGGTGATGATCGCTCGAATCGCGAGCGACGAGTCACCCGTCCTCGTGGTCGACAACCCGACGCGCGGGGTCGACGGCCGCTCCCGGGAGGACATCTACCGGATCCTCAGGTCCGAGGCGGGCAAGGGGAAGGCAGTCCTGATCGTCAGTGACGACCTTCGGGAAATCATCGGCATGGGCGACCGCATCCTCGTCATGAAGGACGGCGCTGTCGCTCATGAGTGGAACTGCTCGCTCGGACGACCGTCCGAGGCCGAGCTCGTGTCAAGGATGGTGTGAAATGAGCAGCAGCACGCAGGACGTCCAGACGGCCCTCGGCCCAGATCCTTCGCCGCCCCCCGTGGCAGGTCCGCCGACGCCGTCGGCGACGCGGGAGGTCTCCCGGGCGTGGCATCACCGAGTGACGGGGGAACTGGCACGGAAAGTTGTGCCGTACCTTCTGATCGTCGGCCTCGTGATCTACTTCGGGCTGTCGACACCGTTGTTCCTCATGGAGGACAACGGCCTACAGATTTTGCGGGCGTCCTCGGTGCTGATGGTCATCGCCGCCGGGGCCACGCTCATCATCGTCGCCGGAAGCGTCGATCTCTCGGTGGGAGCCACGGCAGCGCTCGCCGGTACCGTCGCGGTGGACACGATGACCGATGGCGGTAATGCAGGAATCCTGGCCGCCCTCGGTACCGGCCTCCTGTGTGGAGCGATCAACGGGTTCCTGGTGGCCTACGCCAAGCTGCCTTCGTTCCTGACGACCCTGGGGACGTTGTTCATCTTCGATGGAATCGCTCTGAAGAGCACAGGGGGAGCTGCGATCCCGCTCGTGCACGAGCGATTGGACGAGGCGGTGAACGGCTCTTCGGTGGGATCGGTGCCCAACATCATCTGGTGGGCAATTGCTGTGCTGGTACTCATGTGCGTGGTGGCCTACAAGACACCGTTCGGGCGGCACGTCTATGCCATCGGTGGCAACGAGCGCGTTGCAGCCCTGGCCGGCATCCATGTGCAGCGCTCGAAGTTCCTCCTGTTCACGGTCTCCGGCCTCTGCGCCGGCGTCGCCGGGCTCATGCTGGTGGCGCAGGGGGGCGGGTCGTCACCGGGGATGGGTGACTCCTTCCTGCTCAACAGCATCGCGGCGATCGTGATGGGAGGTACGGCGCTCAGTGGTGGCGTCGGCGGTCCCGCCAGAACGGTCCTCGGTGTCCTCACTCTCGGCATCGTGGCCAACGGGATGACGCTGACCCAGGTCGACCCGAACTTCCAGACGGTGATTTTCGGAGTCATCGTGCTCTTCGCCGTCGCAGTCAACGTGCGTCGTTCCGAGAACGCCATCATCAAGTAAGCGAAGGCGTCGACAAGGGCGGGGGGAACTGTGACGACCGCGTATCGGCCGTGAGGTGGGCATCGGCATCGGCATCGGCATCGGCATCGGTCGGGCGCGGCTGGGATTCACTGCGCCCCTGTTCTGTTCGCAGGGCGAGAGACGTCGCCGACGCGGCGGCCGCCCATTGGGTCGCCGCCAACCCGCCCTGCCCTACCCCTCGTCGCGGCGCCCCGGACGGTGACGTGAGCTGAACCCGGCCTAGATGCCGTTGAATCCCAATCCCACCTTGACTGCATTCATTCGAATGCTAATGTATACCGTCTATGACGTTCGTCACGCCACGCTCCCTGCACATTGAGCGAGTGCTGAATAGCCGTTCGCCCGAGACCGATTCGAGGTTCACTGATGTTCGATCTGCCCGCCGTACACGACCTGAGTCGCCGCAACCTGCTCAAAGGGATGCTGGCGGTGGGGGCCGTCGGAACCTTGGGTGGCCTCACGGCCTGTGGGGACACCGCCAGCCCCGGTGAGAACGGGGGCGGCACAACGGGAATGATGCACTACATCGCCAACGTTCTCGCGCTCGAGTCGGCCTCACGCGGGCTCCAGGAGGGTATGAAGCAGTTGGGCGGCGAGTTCAAGTCCACCTCGTTCGACGGTGACCAGCAGAAGATGATGTCGCAGCCGCAGCTGTTCCGAAGTCTCGGCGTCACCGGCGTGCTCTCCGCGCTCGTCGCGGACGGTTCCCTCGGCCAGTACGCGGCAACCCTGAGCAAACAGAAGATCTCCTACCTCAACATCGGTAACCGGCCTCAGTGGTCGAGCCCGGCCGACCCGCGCTTCGACGGCTACTTCCTCGGCACAATGGGGGCCTCCTTCGCCGAGGAGACCTATGTGATGGCAAACCTTCTCTTCCGGCGCGGCGGCGGTAGGGGCAAGGCCATCCTTCTGGGCGGGGTGAAGGGAGGCCTCTCCTCAGATGCGAGGATGTTCGGCGTCCTCGAAGCCCTCAAGAAGTACCCCGACATCCAAGTCGTCGCGACCACCTACGCCGACTGGGATACCACCAAGGCACAGTCGGAGATCGCCGCGCTCCTGCCGGCGTACCCGGACGTCGACTACGTCGTCTCGATGAACGACGGCATGGCGCTCGGCGCGCTGGCAGCCCTCAAGGCGGCGCGGAACACGCGCGCGCTGCTGATGGGCGCCGACGGTGACCCGACCTTTCTGGATGCGATGGCCACGGAGGAGCGCCTGGTCGGCACGGCCGCCGGTGTCCTGACAGCCGTCGGGGCTTTCGCCGCAGCGAAGATCTACGACGCCGCCCACGGGGTGAAGTTCAATCCCCTCGAGAGCTTTCTCAACTACGACAGTCTCGTGATCGACACACCTGCGGCTGCGCAAGCACTCCTGGAGATCACGAGCCCGGACAGCCCGTTCCCTTTCGATGCCCGCAAGATGTCACGCCATCTCCAAGGCGACAACTGGGAGTTGCAGCACAAGTTCCAGGTGGCCGACGTGGAGAGCTTCGACTGGGGTTCGAAGCCTGGCGTCAACGCCGCCCCGCGGCCCAACGGGTTCGAATGGTCTGCCGACTACCAGGCCGCGCTCGACGCCGGCGGCATCAAGACACTCAACGACGACTGGACCAATCGGCTCAACGACCCCTACGCCGGGGTTCGTGCCAAGGCGGAAACCAAGACCGGAGTGCAGGGCACGTTCGAGGTCCTCGGGCTGACCGTCTGACCGGCACCGCCGACCACAGGGAGAAACCGATGACTCATGACTCCATCGTCGTCGGCACCGGAGCTGCTGGGTCAGGGCCGTCGAGGCGTGCGGCGCGTCGTCGACATGAACAGCACTGATGACGAGCGTGCGGCCTACATCACCTCCAACATTCGTAGAGGTGTGCGCGCGAGTGCCGCAACGGCGTTCCTCCGTCCGGCGCTCCAGAGGCCGAACGTGGCGCGGCCTGATGTCGTTCGGGGGCTACAACCTCGCGATGATGTACAGGTCCGACCCCGAGTCCCTGCGACCGGACACCCAGAGCTTCTTCACCCCATCTCCACCTCGGGCGTGAACGCGACGACCGGCCGAATGGCGGTCGACAAGACGCCGGGGGCCATGTTCCTGACCTATCCGATGTATCCGACCAGCTCGGGATCGATCCCCTTCACAGGACCAGCGGTCGACGATGTTCCGCGGATCGAACCCCACTTCCTCGCGACCGACCACGACCGTCGGCTGATCACCCGTGGAGTGGCCAAGGCACGCGAAGTGCTGCGAACCGAGCCCTTCGCCACCCATGTAGAGGCCGAGATCGCGCCGGGCCCTGATGCGGCAGCCGACGCCGACATCGTCGAGTACGCGATCAACAACGGTGGCAGCGGTACCACACCCTCGGGACGTGTGCCATCGGCCCCGACGACGCCGACGTGGTGGACGGCCGCCTCAGGGTCCGCCATGTTCAGGGACTTCGCGTCGTCGTCGCCTCTGTGTTCCCGCAAATGCCGTCAGGCAACAACAACGCCCCCACGTAGGCGATGGCATGGATCGCCGCCGAATTCATCCTCGCCAACAACCGGTGAGCCGGAAACACAACCCATGAGAGGAGACGCCCATGAACGCCATGATCTTTCGGGGTCCCAAACAGATCACCCTCGAGAACGTACCCGACCCGGCACTCGGTCCGGATGACGTCCTCGTCCGCCCGCTGGCAGTGTCATTCTGCTTCTCGGAGCTTGCACATGTACCACGGACTCTGGGGCCAGGAAATTGCCGGCACCATCCTCGGCCATGAGGGCGCAGGTGTGATCGAAGCAGTCGGCGCCGAGGTTGAGGGGCACTCGGTGGCCGACACCGTGGTGTACGACCCGACGCTCGGCTGTGGATGCTGCAACTTCTGCACCGGGGGTCTGCGCCGCGCCTGCTTCGACGGGCCTCCCGGCTACGGATTCGGGCTCTTCGCTGACCTGTTCGCAGCACCCGCCTACCGCTGGCGGCCGGTGCCTGACGGGCTGAGCCCCTCGGCGACCGCCAACATCGAGCCCTTCTCGGTGGGCACCCGCCACATGCGGCACTCCGGCGTTGCCGCGGGCGACAACGTCGTGTTCTTCGGAGCCGATGATTACGCGGGCAGCGCGCTGCAGTGGGCGGCCGCCTCTGCGTTGGGCAAGATCGTCGTGGTGGAGCGAACCGCGTCCGCCGCGAATTCGCGGAGTCGCGCGGTGTGGACCTGGTCCTCGACCCCTCCTGTGAGGACGTGCCCTCGGCTGTGAATGAGCTCATGCCGTGCGGCGCCGACGTGTCCTTCGTCTCTGTCGAGGAGTACATCCCCCAGGCACTCCGATACCTCGGTGACGCTTCGCGCGCCACGCGCCTGCAGGGCCGCCTCAGCATCACACGTTGCTACAACGGTGCCATCTTCGAGGATTTCCCCGGCATGGAGTTCTGGATCAAGGAGCAGACGCTCAAGGGCTCCGGCCTGGCGTGGGCCGACGAGAACTGGCGCGGGGGACAGGCCCGCGGCGACTTCCAGGCGACCATGGACGCCGCGATCCAGGGACAGATCGACATGGAAAGGGGGCTGTCGACCTTCGCCTGGGATGAGCTCGATCAAACCCGACTCGACGAGATCCTCAACGCCTTGCCGCACGAGATCTACAAGGCCCAGGTGACGTTCAGCAGCTAACGCCTCTGACTCGGCAATGCGCCGCCGGTCCCACTGGCGCATCTGGGGTAAGAATCGCACCGGCACCCCAACAATCGGGTACGACCACGGACTCGACGCCCGCGACGTTCCTCGCCTGTGCCCACTATCGGGTCGAGCCTTTCGTTCCCTCGGCCACCGGCGACAGACCTGGACAAGCGACCGGGTGGCGCCGAGGTCGGGTTCTCCGCTATATCTAACAAACAGGATAGTCGGTTTTGTTATCGGTAAACGAGGCGTACCCGATACCCGTCACCATGGAAAGGCTTCCTGGCGTGCGGATCCGTTCCGACGGCTCTCATGCTTCGGGAACGGAAGGAACCGCAGTGCTGCCCGTAGGACCCGCATCGCCGCCCGCCGAGGAGATCACCCCCGGTGCCGAGGACTGGCGGGAGGACGCCGCGTGCCGCGGCATCGAATCGTCGGTGTTCTTCTCCCCGGACGGGGAACGCGGTCAGGCCCGGGCCCGACGCGAAGCGCGTGCCCAGCGGATCTGCCAGGACGGCCCCGTCCTCAGCCGGTGCCGCGACCACGCCCTGGCCGCGGGCGAACCCTACGGAATCTGGGGCGGCATGACCGAAACCGACCGCAGGCGGCACGCCCACCGGCTACGCCGTGCCTAGCACCGGCTACGCCGCGGCACGCTCGACCGGCGTCCGCCGGCACCGGCGACGCGGCTCCCTGGTGACTATTCGGGACGAGCGCGGAAGCCCGGCGTCCGGCTTCCGGGGGGTGCCCGATGATGATGCGTATGCGGATGAAGTTTCACGAGCAGCTCGACGACCTGACCGACCGGCTGGCGTCGATGTGCCATCTGGCCGGGGAGGCCATCGAGGTGGCCACCGACGCCCTCGTGCGGGCCGACCTCCCGCAGGCGGAGCGGGTGTTCGACCTCAGCGAGCAGATCGAGCAGTTACACGGTCCGTGCGAGGAGCAGGCGCTGGCGCTGCTGGCGTTGCAGGCCCCGGTCGCCCGGGACCTGCGCCAGGTCGTCACCGGGGTGCATCTGGTGTCGGATCTGAGCCGAATGGGCGGGCTGGCGCAACACATCGCCGAGAGCGTGCGCCGCCGGCACCCCGACCACGTCACCTCCGGGGAGGCGGAGGAATTGCTCGCCCGGATGGGGCGGGTGGCGGGCGAGTTGGCCAGAGGCGCCGAACAGGTCCTCCGCACGCATGATCCCGAGCTGGCCGCGGAGCTCGGCAGACGCGACGACGAGCTCGACGACCTGCACCGACGACTGCTCACCCTGATCCAGGACCCGGCCTGGACCGGCAGCATCACCGCCGCGGTCGATGTCACCCTGCTCGGGCGCTTCTATGAACGCTTCGGCGACCACACCGTCGTCGTCGGACGCCGGGTGATCTTCCTCGTCACCGGCGACCAGCTGAGTCCATAGACGGACACACACTCGGGAGGCTCGGTGGTGCAAGTCCGCCGGCGGGGCGCCCCACGGTGGACACCCGAGATGCCCGGCCCGCCGCCCCCTCGTCGGCAGCAGCACCGGTGACGAGTCGATGCGCGGCATTGCGGTGGGCCGCGGGGCGCGCGTAGATTGAGATTCGCGGATCGAGAGAGTCATCGGTAACGGTGAAAAACTCGAGAAGCAGAGATCCGGCCGAGAATGTGAAAGCATTCCCGGCCGAACCCCTGTCTGGGGCATGTCCTGTCACTTCTCGGTGTCAGACACCCAGGTGCCGGGATAGCCAGGAGCAGTACGGACAGCCCGCGCCGTCCAACGGGTACCCGCAGCCGGGTACACCGCGACCGCAGGGGCGGGATGACACTGCCGCGCCCCGAACTACGGTCCCCCGCCGGTTGGCTCCGGGATGGCCGCCCCGGGAAGTCGGCAACAGCCCGTCGTGCCGGGACCCGGGAACCAGTGGAACCCGCAGCAATTTCCGTCTGGTGAGGACAATGCCGGACGGATCGCACTGATCGGTCCGGGCACTAGGCTGATGCCTCGGGGTGGAGAACCCCGTTATCGGAGGAGTTTCGGTTGTCGGTGAATCATCTCGATGGTGAACCCGTTGCGCTCGAGACGGGTCGGGTGTTCGACCAGGCCCGAGCCGAGGCAGCGGTCCGCGAACTGCTGATCGCCATCGGTGAGAACCCCGACCGTCCCGGACTGATCGATACACCGGCCCGCGTCGCGCGCTCCTACCGCGAGGTGTTCGCCGGTCTCTACACCGACCCGGACGACGTCCTGAGCACGACGTTCGACGAGGCGCACCAGGAACTCGTCCTCGTCCGCGACATACCGCTGTACTCCACGTGTGAGCACCACCTGGTGTCGTTCCACGGGGTCGCCCACGTCGGCTACATTCCCGGCTCCACGGGTCGGATCACCGGGCTGTCGAAGATCGCCCGGGTCGTCGACCTCTACGCAAAACGCCCGCAGGTCCAGGAGCGGCTGACCAGTCAGATCGCCGACGCCGTGATGCGCAAGCTCGACCCGCGCGGCGCGATCGTCGTGATCGAGGCCGAACACCTGTGCATGGCGATGCGCGGAATCCGCAAGCCGGGGGCGAGCACGACCACGTCGGCGGTCCGGGGACTTCTGCAGTCCAGTGCCGCCGCGCGCGCCGAGGCTCTGGACCTCATCCTGCGCACGTGACCATGCTCGAGTTGCCGAAGCCCGGGCGCACCGTCGTCTTGGGTGTACCGAACGTGACCACCGACTCGTTCTCCGACGGCGGCCGCTTCCTCGACCGGGACGCGGTGTCGACGTCGTCGACGTCGGCGGGAGTCGGCACCGCGCATGAGGGTGGATGCTCGTTTGACACCGTGAGCCGGCCGGGGGCGGCGGCGATCGGGGGAACTGGTTAGGGTGCGCGTCGTCATGTTGGTCGGGTGCTCGGGGTGCTGGTGGCGTCGATTGAGCGGACCGCGTATCCGCGGTTCAAGCGGTTGGTCTCGGCTCGGGAGCTGACAGAGGCATTCACGCCGACTGCCGACGAGGCCGGGTGGGCGCGGGGGCGTACGCAGACCGAGCGGAATCTGCTCGGGTTGATTGTGCTACTCGAGTGTTACCAGCGTCTGGGGTATTTCCCGAAACTGGTCGACGTTCCCGTCGCGGTGGTCGATCACATTCGTGGCGGGTTGGAGTTGGCCGAGGATGTCACGGCCGCGTATCGGACGCTTGGCGCCACCGCGAGTTCATGCGAGGGCGGCTCGGGGTGGTGTACGAGCCGATGAGGGTGCGGCAGGTGGCCGACACGGCGATCCGAAAGGCGAGCGACCTGGTCCTCGAGGACGGCCGCCCGGTCCTCAAGCGCCGCAAGGGCGCCGACCGGAGCCCGACCGGATCGGTGGGTGCCGCAGCGCGGCGCAATGCACCTCGCGGCTGGTCTCGAAACCGCCCGGCAGATCATCCTCCGGGTTGCTCCACCCGGCCGCGCCCTCGACGTAGATCTCGCGGCGACCCAACGCATCCCGCAACGCGACACACACAGCTCGCACGGAATCCGTTCCGTACGACCACCTCGGCCCGCGCCGGCGTAGCGGTGCAGCAGCTCGAGCGCCTGCATAACCGGCCGGTAGGCGGTGGTGTTGCAGCGAAACGTCAACGCCGCCGAAAACGGTGGCAGCACCCGACGGTAGTGATTGGATTGCGACCCGCGCAGCACGGTGTGCTTGGGACTCCCGGTCAGGTCGAGACGACGACCAGCTTCAGGCTGGTCATTTCCTCGAGGGCGTATCCCGGTCCCTCCCGGCCGATCCCGCTGTCACGAATACCGCCGTACGGTAGCTGGTCGAGCCGGAAGTTCGAGGACTTGTTCACCAGGACAGTCCCTGCGACGAGTCTCTCGGTCGCCTGGGCGGCTACCTGCAGGGAGCTTGTGAAGACCGCCGACTGCAGTCCGTAGTCGGTCGAGTTCGCCCGCTCGAAAGCCTCGTCGAGGCTTGTGTAGGTGCTGACGTACACCACGGGGGCAAAGACCTCGTCTGCGTCGAGGGCACAGTGGGTGCCGTGGGACCGGATCACCGTCGGCGTGATCACGGGGCCTTCCCGCCGGCCCCCGACAAGCACCTCTGCTCCCTGCTCGACGGCGTCTTGGATCATCCGCTCGACCCGTTCTCCCGAGGCCAGATTCACCACCGGTCCGACGTCGGTGGCGGGGTCGAGGGGGTCCCCGATGGTCAGCCCCGCGACCGCGGCACAGAGGGTGGGTATGAACTGGTCGGCGACGGCCTCGTGCACGAGAATGCGCTGGACCGAGTTGCAGCTCTGGCCGGCGTTGCGGAAACCTCCGACGACGAGTTCCTGCACCGCCTGTGCCAGGTCGGCGTCACTGTGCACGATGTTGGGCGAGTTTCCGCCCAGCTCGAGTGTCACGGGTTTCAGCGGCGCCTGCCGGGCCAGGGCCTCACCTGCCGCGACGCCCCCGGTGAATGTCACCAGCGCGATCCGACGGTCCCCCGCCAGGGCAAGCGCGGTCTGCGCGCCTCCGGGCATCACGTTGACAGCGGCCGGAGGGAACCCGGCCTCCGCCATCAGCTCGGCGAGCATGAACGAGGTCAGAGGAGCGGCGGGCGACGGCTTGAGCACCAAGGAGTTCCCTCCGGCCAGCGCCGGCCCGAGCTTGTGCAGGCTCAGGTTGAGGGGCGCATTGAAGGGCGTTATCGCTGCCACCACACCGACCGGCACCCGACGTACGACGGCCCGGATATGCTCCCCACCGGGAATCTGGTCGGGGATCGGCGAGTGAACGGTCATCGACTCGACCGCGGCCGCCGACAGGCGCAGCGTCCAGACACCGCGATCCGCTTCCCGGCGGGTATCTCTGATCACTTTCCCTGTCTGCCGGGTGATCGTTCGCGCGAACTCCTCCGCGCGCGCCTCGAGCATATCGGCGGCCGTACGCAGGAGCTCGGCCCGGCGATGGACAGGCAGCGCCGCTACCTGGCACTGTGCCTCGACAGATGACTCCAGGAGCTTGCTGAAATCCTCCTCCGAGGTCGGGCAAACGCGTGCCACCGGCTGCTCCGACACCGGACCCACCAGAGGCTCGCACCTGCTCTCGTCGACGTGGTAGCTGCCACCGATAAGCGGTCCTACCAGGGGAAGACCGCGCTCGTCGGTGTTCATGCGTCCACGCGCGAGAGGATCGCGCGTCGCAGCTCGCCGGAACCGAACGCCGGCGCAACTCTCTCCCACCATTCCGTGTTGCGAATGGCGAGCCACTCGGGGGAATCGATTAGCTCCGGCGCGGCAATGTCCCACACGTTGAGGAACGAGGTCGCAGACGTGATCGACTCGTAGCCCGCGACCGCCTGGACACCGGCCATGCCGCACTGACGCACGAAGTGTTCCTCGTCGAGCCAGCGCCGAAACTCCGCTACCCACTCCTCGGACGGTGACAATTGGACGACGAAAAGGTGCGCCGAAGGTCTGGCCGAGGTTGGTCCGACGGCCGACCGGCGGGTTCCGCTGGTCGGGCGCGTCGCCAGACCCCGAGCCGAGGCGGCCTCGGACAGGGCCTTGATCCCGGACTCGACGATCTGGGGGTCTCCGGCACCGCGCGCGCCTTGAGTGGGGTACAGAAAGAGCCTGCTCTCGTCGCCGGCGACGTCGTGGTAGTGATGGACCCCGGAGCGGAGTAGGTCACCGGCTGCACCGGCAGCGTGCGTTGCGGCCTCGTCGATGATCGCCGCGGCGGTGGCAGCGTCCAGCGCTGGCCGGACGGCGACCTCCACGATGTCGACTCGGGTGTCTTGCTGATGTGACATTTGCGATGCCTCCTGGTAATCAGCGGAACGTGGGCGCGGGCGCGGGCAGCGGTGGCAGGTCCCACGATCCCGCGGTCGGAGCCACGACGCTCGCGTCCACGCGGACGTCGAGCACAACGGGTCGCTGCAGCGCCAGCGCTTCCTCTACCCGGCCGGCGAAGTCCTGAGCGCGCTCCACCCGGAGACCGACCGCTCCCATCGATTCCGCCATCGCGGCGTAGTCCGGGCTCGTCGGTTCGCCCGTCCGGGCGTCCTTGAACCTCGTGGCGATCTCACGGTCCGCCCCGAAGAATCCTTTCTGCTGGCCGTAGATGGCCCCGTAGGCGAGGTCGTTCCAGACGACCCACACGACCGGCAACCCGTACTCGACCGCGGTTGCGACCGCGTTGGCGTGCATGAGGAAGCCTCCGTCGCCGCACACGGTCAGGACCCTGCGGTCCGGGGCGGCGAACTGCGCGCCGAGTGCGCCGGCGACACCGAACCCCATCGCAGCGAAGCCCCACGCCTGAAGGAAGCGGCCATTCTTCGGCGGTTGGAAGTTCTGCACCATCCAGTTGTGGTGTTGCCCCACGTCGGCGAGGACGTGAGCGTCGTCGGGGACCACCCGGTTCAGCTGTGCCACCAGAAAGTCGGGGCGGATAGGGGTCGAGGCGTCGCGCCGACCTGCTTCGAGGTGCGACTCCCAGCGCCGCCTCCAGGCATGGGCCTGGTCGCGCCAGGGCGCGGTGCGTGTCCGCACATCCTGAGCTTTGTCGTCCAACGCCTCGTCGATCTGCGCCAGTACCGCCGGGATCGAACCGATCACCGGCACGTCCGGCACGAAGTTCCTGCCGATCTCCTGCGGGTCGATCTCCACGTGAATGAGCTTGCTGCGCGCCATGTCGTAGGTCATCCCGGGGATCCACGAACTTGTGGAGCGGTCGTCGAAGCGGGTGCCCAACGCGAGGATGACGTCACCCTCTCTGGCCGCCGAGTTGGACGCGAACGTGCCGTTTCGGCCGGTCGGCCCGAGACACAGCTCGTGGTCTTCCGGGAGTGCGCCCTTCGCGATCGGTGTCGTGAGCACCGGGATACCGAACTTTTCGGCGAAACGCCGCAGCTGGTCCTCGGCGCGCGCCAGCAGGACGCCGTTTCCGGCGACGATGACCGGGCGCTCCGCCCCTAGCAGGAGCTCGCACGCTTGGGCGATGCGGGCCACGTCGCCCGCACCGCCGAACTGGGACTGCGCGAGCCATTCCTGCCGGGGCGGTGTGACGGCGTCGGTCTCCTCGACGAAGACGTCCAAGGGCACGTCGATGTGGACGGGTCCGGGGCGACCGGCCATTGTGAGCGCGTACGCCTGCTGCATGATGAGCGGCAGCATCTCCGGCCGATAGGCCTGGAAGGTTCGCTTGACGTAGGGCCGCATGACGTTGCTGAAGTCACCCTGGAAGTACCGCCCGGACTCCTGGAACGGGCCCCGGTTGAACTGCGAGGTCGGCACGTTGCCCGTGATGGCAAGGAACGCGGAAGAGTCCTGGAAGGCGGACGCCACAGACATCGCCAGGTTCACCGATCCGGGGCCGCACGAGGTGTACGTCGCGACGGGACGGCCGGCCACCCGGTAGTAGGCGTCCGCCATGAACCCCGCGACCCTCTCGTCGTGGGTGGTGATCGTGGTGAACTCGTCCTGTCTGTCGTACGCCGCGTCGAGGAGGCCCAGGATCCCGTGGCCGCAGACGCCGAACATGTACGGAACCTTTTCGCGGATCAGGTAGTCGAGGATGATCTCCGCGCCCTTGGTCATGACATTCTCTTTCTTTTGGTGAATGAACTGTCTTCGCGCCTCATGCGCTGAGAACCTCCTTGAGCGCGGGGCCGGGCCCCTCGAAGTCGGACCGAGTCCTGATGAACTTTTTCGAGAGCGCGCGTCGGACCTGAGCGAAATCCGCGGCCCGCCCCAGACAGTCGGCGGCGACCAGCACGTCATTGCGGAAGTGCAGCACGGTGAAGCTGGTCCCGTCCTCGTCGCCCAGCACGAGCAGATCGTCCGCGGTGTCCGAGATCCCTACGGTCTGGAGCTTCAAAGCTCCCTGGTCCGACCAGAACCATGGCACCTCGCGTCCCGCCTCAGGCAGGTCGAGCAGGGTCCTGGCGGCGGCCTTTCCCTGAACGTTGGCGTTGTGCACCGAGCCGATATGCTGGTTCCCAGGGCCGACTGGGTTGAAGGAGTGCACGGTGCAGTCGCCGGCCGCCACCACGCGGCCGTCACTCGTCGCAGCCCTCTCGTCCACCACCACACCGCCGCTCACAGCCAGTCCCATCTGCCGCGCGAGCGAGGTGTTCGGGATGATCCCGACGCCGACGAGGACGACGTCGGCGGGAAGGACCGTTCCGTCGTCGAGATGGACGCCAAGACGGCCACCTGGCCGCCTGCCGAACCGCTCGACGCAGGAGTCGAACAGGAAGCGCACGCCTGCTTCCTGGTGGTGACGGGTGATCGCACGGGAGACCACCGGCGAGACGGATCGCGCCACCACGCGGTCGGACGCCTCCACAATGGTGACGTCGATGCCTGCCGAACAGGCGAGAGCGGCCGCCTCGAGTCCCACGAAACCTGCACCGACGACGACGAGACGATGCGCGCTCGACAACGCTTCCCCGAACGCCGTGGCGTCGCCGATTGTCCTCATGTAGTGAACCTCGGGAGCGTCGGCGCCGGGGACGCCGATGCGGCGGACGGTGGATCCCGTCGCGAGTGCCAGTCGGTCGAACTCGACCACCCGTCCGTCGCTCAGGCGGGCCTGGCCCGCGCCCAGCTCGACCCGGGTGACGGCCACACTCGTCATCAGGTCGATCTTCTGCTCGTCGAAGAACTCCGACCGCCGCAGCCACAGGTGGTCGTGTCCGGTGTCCGGGCGCAGCAGGCTCTTGGACAGCGGAGGTCGGCTGTAGGGCAGGCAGGGCTCGTCCCCGACCATGGTGATCGGCCCTGTGTGTCCCAGAGAGCGGAGTGAGCTGGCGATCTCGGTTCCGGCCTGCCCGGTGCCGACGACGAGGATGCGGTCCATGTCACTGCTCCAGGGGCAGGTGGACGACGAGGCCGTCGAGCTGGTCGGTCAACCGGATTTGGCACGACAGTCTGCTGTACTCGCGCCGGTCCGCCATGGTGCCTTCGAGCATGTCGTCCTCCTCTGCCGACGCGGGCCCGCTCACCTGGTGCCGCCACCCTTCGTCGACGTAGACGTGGCAGCTGGCGCACGCCAGAGAACCGCCGCAGTCGCCGACTATGCCGTCGACCGTGTTGTCGAGTGCGGTCTCCATGACCGAGCGACCGACCTGGGTATCGACGGTGGTCTTCACGCCGGCGGCGTCGACGAAGGTGATGGACGGCATGGGTCCTCCTCGGGTTGGTGGTGGGCTGGGGGAACGTCAGATCATCAACATGCCGCCGTTGACGTCCAACGTGGCGCCGGTGGTGAAACCTGCGGCCTCCGAGGCGAGGTAGGCGACTGCGGCAGCAATCTCCGCGGGTCGACCGAATCGCCCGACGGGAAGCCGCCGGCGGTAGTCGTCATTGAGGGCGGTGTCCGACTCTGCGGCCATGAGAGACTCCACCCTTCCCGGAGCGATCGCGTTGACGGTGATGCCGAACTCCGCGTTTTCGATGGCCAGGGACCTCGTCAAGCCGAGCAGGCCCGCTTTCGAGGCCGCATAGTGGGTCCCGGGCACCTTGCTGGCCGTCCGGGCGGCCATGGAGGAGATGTTGACGATGCGCCCCCACCCTTCGGCCCTCATCTGCGGAAGCGCCCACTGGCACAGGCGAAAAGGCGCCGTGAGGTTGATCGTGAACACCTGCTCCCATTCGTCGCCTGAGATCTCGGTCGAGGGCAAAGCGAAACCGTTCACCTTGGGAGAGATCGCAGCGTTGTTGACGAGGACGGCGAGCGTCCCCAGCGTACGAACGGCCTTCGACAGCTCCCCGGGAAGCTCGACGTCGGCGACGGACCGTGGGACGGCGGCCATGCGTTCGTGCGCGTTCTCCATCTCGGTGAGGGTGGGGGCGTCCACGTCCACGGCGACGACCCCGTACCCGTCGTCGAGCAGGCGCTCGCTGATTGCTCGGCCCATCCCGTTCGCGGCCCCTGTGACCACGGCGACAGGGGTCTTCTCTGGCTTCGTCAGCATCGCACTCCTTCTGTATACAAATGGATACCACAGGCTTCGATTGGACTCAAGCGGTGCGCTCAATCGAGGCGTCAAGCGTGCCGATCAATGTATACAGTAGTATACTGATGCGAAGTGGGGGGCAAGTCGAATGCGTCTACGGTCCTGGCCGACCGTCAAATTCCCGTGCCTGGCCAGTGCTCCGCAGGGATGGGACCGCCGGCCTGACGGGCCACCCAGTGGACAGCCGCAGCGCCCGACCGTCGTGGTGATCGGGCGGTTTTCCGGGCCTTGGATCGGTGACCAACTAGCCGCTATGGAGGAACCCCTCCACGATTGTCGGAGGAAGCTCACTTGCAGTACTCCACTCCACTCCGGTGAGGTGTTGCCTGAGTCCACGCTCGAGCTAGTTGGCATCCTGCGCCGCTGAGGCGATCACATGGGCGAGTTCGGTCGGCTTGGTGAGCATGGCGCCGTGGCCGCAATCGATCTCCACGGCCTGGGTGGTGTGGGTGGCGAATTCACGCTGCAGCGCGGGCGAGAACGACTTGTCTTGGAGGGTGATCACGTAGGTGGACGGATGTTGCTGCCAGCCGAGCCTGGTGACCGGCTCGGCGAGGGTGGCCACTGCGTGCGGGCCGAGGGCGTCGAGGGTGGGGGATGCGTCTTCGTCGGTGGCGTCGTTGAACAGGTTGGCCTTGGCGCCGTCGCGGGTAAGGGTGGCGGTGCCGTCGTCCCCTGCCTTCATCGCGCTACCGAGGTCGCCGGGTTCGGGATCCCGGGCGAGCAGGGTGCTCACCGACTCGCCTTGCCCGGGGAGGGCGGCGCACACGTAGACGAGTGCGGCGACGTCGTCATTGTCGGCCGATGCTTCGGTGATGACGACGCCGGCGTAGGAGTGCCCTACCAGCACGGCCGGTGCATCCATGCCTTTGAGGGCGTCGCGGACGGCCTGGGCATCGGCGGCGAGGGTCGCGCCCGGGGCGCGGCTGGGCAGGTTGATCGCGGTCGCGGGCACACCGAGTGCGTCGAGTTCGGCAATCACCCGGTCCCAGATCCAGGCTCCGGTGAAGGCTCCGTGTACCAGTAGTACCGGTGTGGTCATCAGGTGGTCCCTTTCTGTGGAGTGATACTCCGCGTATATCTCGATGGCCTGCTCGTCGGCAGATCCGGACCAAATCCAGTGCGGTATCGGCACGTTGATACCGCGCGCTGTTGCGGTGCACGCATTCGAGCGCAGACCTACCCGGCGACCTGTTCGGCGCCGGGCAGGTCGCGATTCCCGCGTTCCTGCGTTCCGGCGTTCAGGGAGCTTGACCGACCCCGTTCCCCCTCGCGGGTCGGGAAAACGGGGTTCCGACAAGCAGTTTCCTTTTGATCCGCTCGACCACGCTCCAAATCCAGTGTTCGAGACGTGGTGTCGTGCCCGCAGGGTGAGAAATCCCGAAAGGTCCACGACTGCAAGGGTCTCGATGCGGTACCGCCGAGCCGCTCATCGACCGGACGGTGCCGGCGCGGTGTCCATCGCCACCCCCGGAGTGCAACGACCGTATCGGTCTGGCCGACGGGGTGACAACCCCCGCGGTAGGCGTGGGGTAAGACCCCACCCCGATGGCATCCCAGGGAGGACGGCTTCCTACTGCCAACGAATTCATACAGAGGACACCGTGCCGGCGAGCCGGTTCAGCTGGCGAACGTGAACTGCGCCTTGTAGATCTCGTGCGGCAGGGCGTTGAGGATCTCCTCGAGTTGCTTCTGCGAGTCGATTTCGTCCCAGGAGAACTTGGTCAGGCCACGTTCCATGTCGAGGTGACCCTTTACGGCACCATCCATCGTCGCCTGGAAGTCGCCACGGGCCTGACCGCCGCGCCAGTTCTCATCGGCCCATGCGATCCCGGCTCCGGTGAGCGTCTGCTCCTTGGCCCAGAACTCCATCCCCGGAAAGTCTTCGAAGATCGCGCCATTATAGGCCCGGATGATGTTCAGCCGGCCCTGGAGGCGAACCGAGCGCGATGCATCGCCGAGATAGCGGTAGGCGTGGGGGATGTATTCCTCGGCGGACACGAACGCCGCGTCGGCGCCGAAGGGCATGATCTCGCGGACTGCCGCCGGTACGTTCTCCTTGGACGGGTCGATGACACGGTCCACACCGAGAGACATCGCGTAGTCCTGCCGGATCTTGGTGGGCTCGACCACCGCGATCTTGCCCAGTCCCGACGCCGCGGCCCACTGAAGTGCGCTGCCCGCGTAGTCGTCGAGCCCGAAGAAGACGACGTTGTCGCCTGTGGTGATGCCGGAGTGACGCATGTGTCGGGTGCCGACGGAGAAGGGTTCGATGTTCGCGGTGCCCGAGACGGTCAGTTCCGCGGGAACCGGGCGCCAGCGATATGCCGGCGCGGCGAAAAGGTCCGCGAACAACCCGAAGGGCTGACCGGCGGGTCCGGTGAAGCACGCTCGGCGAAGACCGCCGTTGCACAGGTCACAGCAGCCGCATCCGAGCGTCGGGTCGTAGACGGCCTTGTCGCCGACCGACCAGCCCTCGACGTTCGATCCGATCGCTTGCACGACACCGACGCCCTCGTGTCCGAGGGTGCATCCGGCGAGCTCGTGCCCCCACAGGCCGTGGTACATGTGCAGTTCCGAGAAGCAGAAGGACACCGCCAGCGGTCGGACCAGGACGTCGTCCGGTCCTACCTCGGGTTCGGGGATGTTCTCGATGGTGACCTGTTTGGGGCCGCGGAAGATCATGGCTTTCATGGATTTCTCCTTATGTACCGAGGTTGTGATGTACCGAGGTTGTGGGTCGAGGAACCGTCACCGGTTGTCTTCGGCGATGAGTTCGGCCGCGATCCAGGCCATGGCCTGGGTCGGGGCGTTGTTGTTGCCGGACGGCATGGCGGGAAAGACGGAGGCGTCGACGACCCGCAGGCCGGTGGTGCCGCGCACCCGAAGGCGGCCGTCGACCACGTCGTCGTCGTCGGGGCCGATCGCACAGGTGCCCAGCGTGTGGTAGCCGGTGCCACCGTTGTTGATGGCGTAGTCCGCGATGTCGGCGTCGTCGGTGAGCGTGGGGCCGGGAGCGACTTCGGCCTCGAGGTAATCGGCAAACGGCTTTGTCGCGGCGATCTCGCGTGCTTTGGCGACCGCCTTGGCCATCAGCTGCCGGTCGTGCTCGGTGGCAAGGAAGTTCGGGATGATCCGTGGGGTGTCGGTCACCGCGGGGCCGGTGATGTGGATGGAGCCGGCGCTGGTCGGGAACATGGGGAAGGTGAGGAACATGCCCCCGGAGAACTTGTCGACCACCATCCGCCCGGTGGTGGGGTTGACCCCAGAGGTTGAGATAGGGGTAAAGAAACTCTGGGTGTCCGGCCCGGGCGATGCGGGGTCGGACTTGTACATGGCGACGAGGTTGTAGCCGCCGTACGAGATGACGCCGTCGCGGGTGAACAGGTACTTGAACCCGGTCCACAGCTGCTTGACGGCGCTGTTGATCTGCTGGTTGAAGCCGGCGGTCCCCTTGAGTCGGAACTGCAGCAGGATGCCGCGATGCTCGCGGAGGTTCTCGCCCACCTTCGGGCTCTCGACGAGCACGGGCACTCCGGCGGCCCGGAGTACCTCCGGGGCGCCGATGCCGCTGCGTTCGAGGAGCAGAGGGCTTTCCAGCGAGCCCGCGCACACGAGCACTTCTTTGTTCGCCGTGAAGGAGACCTTCCGGCCTCTGCTGTTCGCTTCGACACCCGAGGCCCGGGTCCCGGTGAACGTGATCCGGGCTACCTCGGTGCGGTCCAATACGGTGACGTTCTTGCGGCGACGCGCGCCGCGCAGGAAGGCGCGCGCGGCGCTCACCCGGGTTCCTCGCTTGACGTTCGACGTGACGTAACCGACGCGGTCGTCGCCGGTGCTGTTCATGTCCTCGGTGTAGGAGACGCCGAGCCGGCCGAGCGACATCACCAGTGCGTCGCTGACCTCCTCCCGCGGCTTGGCCACCGTGATGTCGACCGGCCCGTACCCGCCCCGGACGGTGCTGCCACCGAGTTCGTGCTTTTCCAGCGCCCGGAACGCGTCGAGGAAGCGCTGCCAGTTCCAGCCCTTGTTCCCGGCCTCTTCCCACGCGTCGTAGGCTGGCGCCCAGCCACGGTTCCACACCAAGCCGTTGACCGTCGTCGAACCACCGATGATGCTTCCTCGATGCCACGTGTCGACGTTGCCGTCTCCGTAGGGCTCGGTCTGGAAGAACTTCGAGAACTTGCGGTTATTCATCGTGAAGTAGAAGCCCTTGGGCACCAGGTGGATCGGGTTCCGATCAGACCCGCCCGCCTCGAGAACGAGGACCGTCTTGTGTGGGTCCCGGCTGAGCCGCTCAGCCAGCACTGATCCCGCCGCTCCGCTCCCCACGATGATGTAGTCGAAATTGTTCATGCCGTGTCCTTTACGAAAGTGCTGTGACGAAAGTGATTCGGGGTGTGTGCAGGTGTGCGGCCCCCGTGCCCGTCGAGTGCCGAGGCCGACGGTTCCGCTGCCGCGGTCTCGGCTGCATGGGCGGGCACTGTCCACGATGACGGGGGCGCCGACGGAGTCAGGTATCGGATTGCCCATAACTAAGGCTGGCGCACAAACCAATCCAGAATTCTCGGTGTGGTCGGTGCCCCCCGCCCGACCGGCGGGGGCACACGATGGCCCTGTTCCGCTTGAGATTCGCGACAAACGAACGCTGCGATGGCCACACGGCCGCGATCAGGCCGATGATCTGGAATGCGCCCGCCTAGGCGGAAGGCGTTCCGATACCGTTGCGGTGGCCGGCGGGAATCCATGGTGGAGGAGGCGTAGGCGACCGAGACGGTGAGCACGGCGGCCGTCGGAGCGGTGATCGGCGCGAGCGCGATCGGATGGCACCCGGCATGGTCACCGGTTCCTGTCGTCGGGCGTGCAAGCATGGGTGGCGGCACGCGGGCCGCACCGGGGTCAGCGCGGCCGGAACGGCCGCACGACCTCGGCCACCTCGTCGGCCGTCACGACCTCCTCCGGGGAGAGCTTGGTCACCTTCGGCAGCGCGGCCTCGTAGAGGTTTTCGCCGATCAGTCGGCCCTGCGAGTCGTAGTCCCAGAACATGCACAGTGGCCGGGTGACGGCGTAGTGGGCGGCGGGGTCGTCGACCTCGGTGCCCAGCTCGATGAGCTTCTCGCCCTCGATCGTCAGCTTGATCGTGTTGAACGCGGCGAAGCCCCAGTCGGCCACCGCCAGGCGTTCGTCGGCCATGGTGATGACGCCGTCGTTGAGCCGACCGTAGAAGCCGCGCACCGCATCCGCGCCGTCGATGACCACGGCCTCGTCGGCGCCGTCGAGACGTGCCCGGTACACCGGGTGCTCGATCGTCCGATCGGTGGCGAGCAGCTCGTCGAGGTCGCCGGTGAGCTCGAAGGCGGCGTGGTGCAGGTAGTTGTACAGGATGCCCTTGCGGCGTGGGTCCTGCTCGGTGTCGGCGGCCTTCTGGATGTTGGCCAGCCAGTCGTGGGTTTCTTGCAGGAACTTCTTCATCGAGCTTCCTCTCGGGTGATGGGTGAGGTGAAAGGGGATCGCGGCAAATGTTGATATTGAACTAGGCGATTAAAATTCTACATTAGCCCCATGTGATTTCTAGCACAAGGCAAATGGAGTGGTCAAGTAGATGCCGGCGAGTGTCGGTGACTGGAGATTTCTGTGGATGATGTTGTGCGACAATTGACCACAGGGGTCGGTTTGATTGATCGGCCCGCGCCGGAATTGACGGAGAGGCTGTGATGAGTCAGCAGCAGGGGGAGTCGGGCGACACCGCATCGGAGCGTCGGTTGCCGATCGGGCAGAAGGTGATGCGGCCTCGGCAGCAGGTCGAGGAGCAGATCGCGCAGTGGATCCTGTCCGGCCAGCTAGTCGGGGGCGAGCGCCTTCCGACGGAGTCCGAGCTCACCCGGCAGTTCGGGGTCAGCCGGAACACGGTTCGGGAGGCCCTGCGGAGTTTGGTGACCCGGGGCCTGATCACCAAGGTTCCCGGTGCGGGCGGTGGAAGCTTCGTCCGCAATGTCGACACCCGGTCGTTGGGCCGCTCGGTGTCCGACTCGTTGCAGAACCTGCTGAGCCTGGGGCGGATCGATTTCGAGGAGCTGTCGCTGGTACGGCAGCATCTCGAGGTCCCCGCCGTCCGGGGCGCCGCGGCCAATCGCAGCGACGGTGACCTCGAGAGGCTGGTCGAGATCATGGAGCGTCAGCGGGCGGCCGCTGTCGATGATCCTCAGGTGCCCGAACTCGACGTGCAGTTCCACTCGGCGATCGCCGATGCCTCCGGGAATCGGGTGCTGGCCTCGTTCATCGCTGCGCTGCACCAGCACACCGAACCCGTGCGGTATCTCGACATGTCGCCGGAGGTGGGCCGGATGGGGGTGCGCCAGCACCAGGCGATCGTAGATGCGATCACCGATCGCGATGCCGATGCCGGCGAGAAGGCCATCGTCGACCACTTGAGCTACCTGCGTGAGCACATCATGGCCCACCGCGAGCTGGGGCTGGGGGACGGCGGCCGCTGAAGCCGGCCGCCGCCCTCCCTGTAACGAGCTAGCTAGTCCGGGACTAGTCCATGACTAGTCCCGCGTCACTACCAGGCCCGCCTTCTCCCGGTCCCAGGTGGTGTCGGTGACGCCGGTTGCACGGAGCAGGAACTTCTGCACCTTGCCGGTCGGCGTGCGGGGCAGATCGGCGACGATCTCGATGTATCGCGGAACAGCGTAATGGGGCATGGTGTCCGCACACCATCGGAACACCTCCTCCGGGTGTAGCGTCGCTCCCTCGACAGGAATGACGCAGATCTTCACCTCGTCCTCACTGAGCTCGGAGGAGACCGGGTGTGCGGCGACGTCGTGGACCGCCGGGTGTGCTCGCACGGCCATCTCGACCTCCATGCTGGAGATGTTCTCGCCGTGCCTGCGGATGTAGTCCTTCTTGCGGTCGGCGAACCACAGGTACCCGTCCTCGTCGATGCGGCCGCAGTCGCCGGTGTGGAACCACAGGTTCCGGAATGCGTCGAGCGTGGCCTCGGGACGCTGCCAGTAGCCGTCGAACATGATATTCGGATGCAGGGGCCGCACAACGATTTCCCCGACCTCGCCGGGGGGGAGCTCGCGGTCGTTGTCGTCGAAGATCCGTACGTCGAAGTTGTCGTTGCGGCGGCCCGAGGAACCTGCCGGCGGCGGCGGCCCGTCCCCGTATCGGTAGCTGGTGACAGCGAACGCCTCGGTCATCGAATAGCGTTGCGAGCCGACCATTTCCACGCCGAACCGTTCGCGGAAGATCTGCTGGGTGTCACCCGGCCACGGCTGTCCGGCGATGTAGCGTAACTGCCCGCGGCAGGCGAGCGAGTCCGGGCTGTCGGGGGCTTTGGCGAGCAGTGGGATCATCCCGCCGAGCAGGCTGGTGCTGCGGGCCCGACTGTTGCGAATGTCGCGCCAGAACCCGGACAGGCTGAACCGGGGTGCGATCGTGATCTTCGACTTGGCGCCGACTGTGGCGAGCACGTTGATGATGGCCGCGTTGAGGTGGAACAGCGGCAGGCAGGTGTACGACGGTTCCGCGGAGTGCCGATCGCTCACGCCCAGTTCCTGGCGGGCGATGTGCACGGCGTAGTTGTGGCTGATCATGCAGCCCTTGGAGACACCGGTCGTCCCGCTGGTGTAGATGATCGTGGTGAGATCGCGGGGGGTGTTCGGATCGTCGAGCGGTGCGTCCGAATGGTCGAGGAGTTGCTCGATGGTGACCGGCGTCCCGGGCAGATCCGTGCGCGATCCGGCACCGACTACGACGATGTGATCGAGGTGCTGCAGTCCCGCGCCGAGGGCGTTGAGTCTGGCGGCGTAGTGCGCCTCCACCAGCAACACCCTGGCCCGCGAATCGTCGAGGACGTGCCGGAGGAACTCGCCCTTGAGCGCGGTGTTCACCGGGACGTTGATGGCACCGGTCTTGTTCGCCGCAATCCATCCCGCCACGGCGTAGATGGTGTTGTCGAGCATCGTCGCGACGGTGTCGCCGCGCCCGATGCCGAGCGTGCTCATCCCGCGTGCGAGCCGGTTCGTCAGCCGGTCGAATTCCCCGTAGGTGTAGCTCTCGCCGGCGGTGAAGTCGACGAAGACCTGCTCGCTCGCCTCCTCGGCGGCCTCGGCAAACCACTGGGTGACCGTTGCGGACCCCGCCTGATCCCATGATGCGCTAGCGCTCACTGATGTGTTCCCTTCGGTTCTTCTCTTGCGGCTCGCGGAGGACAGCCGGTCGATCGCCGCGGACTGGGCAGCAGTCCATAGCGTGGTCGACGGGCGGGTCTGGATCGTCTGATCGCGGCCGGGGCGTCGACGGTGATCGTCGGCGCGGTGTGTGTTTGTGACATGGCAGGGTCGGCTGCCTCTCCTAGTGCTGGGCCATTCGGACGTCGAGCCGAGCCAGTGCCCGGTTCGTCAGGAGCTTCTCCCATTGTCGGTCGGGACCGGCGGGTGTGACCGCCGGAAATTCGGAGAGGAAGGACCGGAGGGCGGACGCGATCTCGATTCGGGCCAGCGGCGCGCCGAGACAGTAGTGCATGCCCATGCCGAACCCGAGGTGCTGGTTCGGGTGCCGCCTGATGTCGAGGCGGTCGGGATCGGTGAACTGACGGGGATCGCGGTTGGCCGCGGCCAGCACGAGAAAGACCCGTTCGCCGGGCCGGATCGTCTTGCCGTGCAGTTCGAATTCCTCGGCGGCCCACCGGATGGCGATGCGCGCGTGGCCTTCGAACCGCATGAATTCTTCGACTGCAGCCGGCAACAGGCTGAGGTCCGCCTGCAACTGCTGATGCAGCGCCGGATTGCCCAGGAGCTGGTTGATGGCGTTCGCCGTCGAGCAGGCCGTGGTCCGGTAGCCGGCGAAGATCATCAGGATGCAGGTGGCAACGATCTCCTGGCGGGTGAGCCGGTCTCCGTCCGCCTCGGCGGCCAGCAGGGCCCCGACCACATCGGTCTGATCGCCGTCGTAGTTGTTGAGCACATCGGCGATATGGGCCGCCATGTTGGACACTCCGCGGTGGACCTTGCTGTTGCGTTCGGGATCGTCCACAGCACCCCCCATGAACAGCGACAGATCCGTCGTCCACGCGTCGATCAGGTGACTGTCCACGTCGTCGAGGTGCACCATCCGGGCCATCACCGTCGCCGGAAGCGGGCGCGCGTAGTCGGACACCAGATCGACCGTCTCGCCGCGGCGGAGCTTGGCCACCGCGTTCTCGGTGAGCGTCTTGGTGATCTGCTCCACGCCGTCGGCCTGCTTGGCCACCACGGCCGGTGTGAATGCCGCCTGGATGATCTTGCGCAGTCGTGTGTGGTGCGGCGGGTCGCGGAAGGGGAGGAACGACTCCATCAGCGAGAACGTATCGTGGAACGTCACCTGTTCCTCGGCGCTGAGCCGACGCTGGATGTACGGCCGGATCCGGTCCACCGACAGCCGAGGATCGCGCAGCCCGGCCTTGACGTCGTCGTAGCGGGTGAGGAACCAGGCCCGGTGCCGGGTGTTCCAGTGGACCGGGTCCTGCTCACGCAACGCGTTGAAGTAGGGGAACGGGTCCTGATTGATCTCCGGGTCGAGCACGGAGAAGTTTTCCTTGATAATCATCGAAATTACTGACCTTTCGTTCAGGGACTGGGGGTTGCTCAGGGTGCGAACCGCAGGAGTGCGGGAATATCGGCGCACCCACGCAGGGCGTCGTTGAGATGTGTGCAGGTGGCGGCCCCGCGGAGTTCCTTGCTCACATGCGGGCGAAGATCCGCCAGGGGGGTGCCCTCGATCCGGGCGGCGCTGCGGGCCGCGACCGGGCACTCCAGCCACGGCAGCACCTGTGGTGTCGCCTCGCAGCGGCGGATCACGTGTTCGGTATCGATCTCGAGTGAGATGCGGTATTCGTGGATCACGGTCTCCTCGCCGTCGGCGCGGAGGTAGGAGTCGCGGAACAGCACGTCGGCCGTGCAGGGCGGCCCGGGGTGAACGTCGATGCGGCGGGCTCGCCGCATCGCGTGCGGTGGCAGTGGATCCATCCGGTGCCAGCCGTTCGGATCGTCCGTCGCCAGGGGCGGCGCGAGGGGGCCGGTGACCAGCGGGGGTGCCCCGGACACGGCGATCTCCGTCATGATCGTTCCGCCGCTGACGAAGCCTGCGCAAATGTCGGGCACCAGGTCCGGGCGGGCGGCGGGAACCGGCGAGGGCAGACCGAGGTCGTGCGAATGCAGACGGTGCGCGAGGCCGGATATCAAGGTCACGCCCGGGAAGTCATCGAGCAGCAGGTGCAACCTGTTGTCCGCCGCGATCAGATCCGGCGCGACCTCGTTAAGCCTACGGCGAAAGCCGGAGCTGACGCGCGCACCGACGAGCCGCGCGAGCTCGGACCGGGCCGGCTCGGTGGACACGTCGGTCAACTCCCATCCGTGATGGAAATCGATGACCGCCCGACACGAGCTTTCGGACGAACGTCCGGTGGCTGAGTCGCCGAGCGTGATCAGGTCCCGCGCCCGCCCGAGCACGACCAGCGGCCCGTCGACGCCCTCGGGGCGCAGCAGGTCGAGGGTGGCGGTCCGGCGCAGCGAACCCGGCGTGCGTGGTGGTGTGCCCCGTGTCGGTCGGTGCAGTCCGTGCCGTGGGTGCAGGGCATTCGACATCTGCGCTCCCTTCCTCGTTTTGCTACTGGCGTCGCGCCGCCCGCTAATTGTAGAATATTTATCATCTTGTTCAAGAGGGAACCTCAGGCTGCTTTGATCTGAAGGTGCGAATCCCAAAGCGAAGACACCACTGGACCGTGAGTTGGGGATAGATATGACGAAACTTTCGCCACCCCTGCCGGAACTGAACGTCGACAACACGGCGTTCTGGACCGGAGGGAGTGCGGGTGAGCTGCTGATCAACAGGTGTGACGGCTGCGATCTCTGGATTCATCCACCGGTGCCCACCTGCCGTCGGTGTGGGAACGACGACGTCGTCGCCCGGCCGGTGACCGGTTCCGGCGAGGTGCTGACCTGCACGGTCAACCACCAGGAGTGGCTGCCGGGCATGGTGTTGCCCTACATTCTCGCCATTGTCGAACTGGACGAGCAGAAGGACCTTCGGCTGACCACTCGGCTGGTCGACTGCGACCCGGACGAGGTCGGGATCGGGATGCGCGTGCGCGTGACCTTCGAGCAGCGCGAAGATGTCTGGCTACCGCTCTTCCGGCCGGAGGCGGCCCGATGAAGCCCATCGCCGCCGTCACCGGCGCGGCCATCAGTCAGGTGGGAAGGCGCCTGGGGCGTTCCCCGATCGCGCTCACCGTGGAAGCGGTCCGACGCGCGGTGGACGATGCCGGCCTTCAACTGTCCGATATCGACGGCATCGCAACCTATCCGGGCGCCGGGGGGAAACCCTTTCCCGGGCACAACGGGGCGTCCATCGCCGAGTTGCGGCATGCACTGGGTCTGAAGGTCTCCTGGTTCTGCGGGGCCGGTGAGACGCCCGGGCAGCTGGGTGCGCTCTTCGACGCCGTCGGCGCCATCGCAGCAGGTCTCGCCGATCACGTGCTGGTCTACCGCTCGCTGTGGGAATCCACGGCGCAGACGCCGCAGCGACGCGCGTCCGTCGCCGGCACCGACGGAGGCAGGGCCAGTGGCGTACACCAGTGGACCGCCCCGTTCGGCGCCATGTCCGCGGTGAACCTGAGCGCGATGTTCGCGGCACGCCACTTTCACCAGTACGGCACAACTCGCGAGCAGCTCGCCCAGATCGCGCTCAACGGCCGCGCCAACGCGGCCAACACGGACTATGGCGTCTACCAGTCCCCGTTGACGCTCGACGACTATCTGTCCGCCCGGGTGATCTCCACGCCACTGTGCCTGTACGACTGCGACGCGCCCATCGACGGCGCCACCGCCGTGATCGTCTCCCGCGCCTCGGTGGCACGACAGCTTCGGCGCGACCCGCTCTACATCGAGTCACTCGGCAGCGCGTTCCACGGATCGGGGTACTGGGACCAGTTCGACGACCTCACGAGCATGGCCGCCCGGGATGCGAGCGAGATGCTCTGGCAACGTTCGGATTTCACCCCCAAGGATGTGCAGATCGCGGAACTCTACGACGGATTCAGCATCTTCACCCTCATCTGGTTGGAGGCGCTCGGCTTCTGCGGCAAGGGCGAAGCCGGCCAGTTCGTCGAGGGGGGCAAGCGGATCGCGCTGGACGGGGACCTGCCCGTGAACACCGGTGGCGGGCAGCTATCCGGCGGCAGGCTGCACGGATACGGCCTGCTGTACCAGGCCTGCCGACAACTCTGGGGACAGGCCGGACGAACGCAGGTGGCCGGGGACCCCAAGGTCGCGGTCGTCGGGGTGGGTGGGGGTCCGCTCGGTGGGGCCATGCTCCTGGCGAAGGACTGAGTGCGGCCCTCGCACCATCGACAACAGAAACTCTGTGAGCAGTGAGGACAACATCATGAAATTGCACTACATCGAAGACAACGGGCAAGAACACATCGTCGATGCCGAACTCGGGACGACGGTGATGTCCACCGCGGTCACCAACGGCATTCCCGGCATCGACGCGCAGTGCGGCGGCTCCCTGTCCTGCGCGAGCTGCCACGTCTACGTCGAAGCCCCGTGGCAGGACAATCTCGCGCCTGCGGGCGACGAGGAGTCGGAGATGCTCGAGTCCGCCGCCGCCGAGGTCCGGCCCAACAGCCGGCTGTCCTGCCAGCTGGAGCTGGGCCCGGACCTCGACGGCCTGACCGTTCGCATCCCGGAGACCCAGTGGTGACCGGCGGAGTGCTCGTTGTCGGCGCCTCGCACGCCGGCGTGCAGCTCGCGTCCACGCTCCGGGAGAACGGGTACAGCGGACCGGTCACCGTGGTGGGGGCCGAGCCGCACGCACCGTACCAACGCCCACCGCTGTCGAAAGCGTTCCTCAAGGGGCGGATCAGCGCGGACGCACTCGTCCTGCGCACCCCGGACTACTACCGCGACAAGGACATCACCGTCGCCACGGGCACGAGGATCGTGGACGTCGACCTCGATCGCGGACGAGCACGCGCCGACACCGGCGTCGAGTTCGCATTCGACAAGCTCGCGCTGACCACCGGGGCACGGGTCCGCAGACCACGGGTGCCGGGCGCGGATCTGCCGGGGGTGCACTACCTGCAAAGCCTCACCGACGCCCGGGCGCTGGCCGACCGACTGCCGCAGACGGACCGCGTCGTCATCGTCGGTGGCGGGTTCATCGGATTGGAGGCCGCAGCGACCGCCCGCACCTGGGCCTCCTCCGTGGTCGTGGTGGAGGCCCAGGACCGGCTGGCGGCCCGAGCCGTCGATCCCATCGTGTCCGGCTTCCTACTCGACGCTCACCGGCGGCGTGGCACGGATGTTCGGCTCGGCCGAACGGTAGTCGAGATCGACGGGTCGAACGACGGCGTCACCGGAGTCCTCCTCGACAACGGTGAACGGGTACCGGCCGACCTGGTACTGGTCGGGATCGGTGTGCAGCCGCGCACCGAACTCGCTGAACTCCTCGGGATCGAGATTCGGCAGCAGGCGATCGTGGTCGACCGGCACCATCGGACGAGCGAGGACCGGGTCGTGGCCGCCGGCGACTGCACCCTCGCACCGAACCCACTGCGACCGGATCAGCTCGTCCGGCTCGAGTCCGTGCAGAACGCCGTCGACCAGGCCCGTACCGCGGCCGCCACCCTGATGGACAGGGACGAGCCCTACTGCTCCGTCCCGTGGTTCTGGTCCGATCAGGGCGACGTGAAACTCCAGATGGCAGGTCTGAGCGACGGCCACGACGAGGTCGTCGTGCGTGGGTCCCAGACCGATGAGCGGTTCTCGGTCCTGTACTACCGGGCCGGCCGACTGGTCGCCGGTACATCGGTCAATTGCGCCCCCGACTACATCGCGGTTCGAAAGGCGCTGTCGGACGGTGCCACGATCCGCCCCGACAGCGCCCGCGACACCAGCATCCCTCTGAAGCGACTGATCGAACAGTAAGAGACCGCCGGCCTCGGAACGGCTCACGGCTGCGCATCTTCCATCACCGCCTCAACGACTGATCCCGATTCTACTAAGGACAAGAGACTATGAACGTCGAGCATGAAGGCCCCCTGTACGGGCTGCGGGTGGTCGACTTGACCACCTCGTACGCCGGCCCCACCGCCGCGATGTACCTCGCCGACCTCGGCGCCACGGTCATCAAGGTCGAGCGACCGGGGCACGGCGACGACACCCGCGGCTGGGGGCCGCCGTTCGTCGACGGGACCTCCGCCTGGTTCGCCTCGGCGAACCGCAACAAGAAGTCGCTGGTACTCGACCTGCGCTCCGACGAGGGACGCGAGGTGCTGCTACGGCTGCTCGACACCGCCGACGTGTTCCTCCAGAACATGAACCCCGCCAAGCTGGTACGTATGGGCATCGACGGCGAGACCCTCCGTGCACGCAACCCCCGCCTGATCTACTGCGCCATGTCCGGATTCGGACTGGACGGCCCGGACAGCGACCTGCCCGGTTACGACCTTGTCGCCCAGGCGCGCTCGGGACTGATGTCGGTCACCGGCGAGGCAGGGCGCAGCCCCCAGCGCGTCTCGACCGCCCTGTCCGACGTGGCGACCGGAATGTGCGCCGCGATCGCGATCAACGCCGCAGCGGTCCGTCAGGCCCGCACCGGCGAGGGCGAGATCATCGACGTCTCGCTGCTCGACACCGACCTGGCGCTGATGGCGCCGCGCATCGCCGCCTTCCATGCCGGCGAACCGAAACCGGCGCCCAGCGGTGGAACCGACTCGGTGCTCGCGGTGTACCAGCCCTTCGCGGCCGCCGACCGGAGCATCGTGATCGCGATCGGCAACGACGCGATGTGGCAACGCTTCTGCGCCGCCGTCGAGCTTCCCGAACTCGCAGCGGACCCGGCTCTCGCCGACAACGCCGGCCGCCGCGCGCACAGGGCACAGATCACCGGGCTCATCGCGCAGCGGCTGGCGACCCGGACCGCCGCCCACTGGCTCCGGATTCTCGGCGAGGTCGACGTGCCGGCCTCGCTCGTGCAGACGCTGTCCGAGGTCGTGAAGGACCCGCAGGTCGTCGCCCGCGGGACGCTGATGCCGGTCCCCGACTCCGCGGACGAGCTGGTCACCGTGCACAGCCCGTTCCGGCTCGCCTCGGTCACCCCCCGCAACGAGCGTTTCCCCGACCTCGGCGCTCACACCCGTGAGGTACTGCTCGGAATCGGCTACAGCCACGACGACGTGACCGCCCTACTCGCTACCGGTGCGGTAGCCGAGACGGTACCGGCCACACGTGCGGAGGCAGTCTCGTGAGTGTGCTGGACATTGAGCGCGCGGGCGCGGTGACGACGCTGACGATCAATCGGCCCGAGGCGTTCAACGCGCTGAACACCGACGTGATCGCTGCGCTGGTGAACGCCGTGACCGACGCCGCCACCGACCCGGCCGTGCGGGCCGTCGTATTGACCGGCACCGGCGAGAAGGCCTTCAGTGCCGGCGCGGACCTGAAAGAACTGGCCGGGATGGGCCCGGATCGGGCCCGGGAGGTGATGAGCTCCGGTCAGCGAGCCTTCCGCATCCTCGAGCAGGCGCCGGTGCCGATCATCGCCGCCGTCAACGGACTCGCACTCGGCGGTGGATTCGAACTGGCACTCGCCTCGACGTTTCCGGTGCTGTCGACGAAAGCGTCTCTGGGGCTGCCCGAGTCCGGGCTGGGGCTCATTCCCGGATACGGCGGCACCCAGCGTCTCCCGCGCGCCGTGGGGCAGCGGGTCGCCACGCACCTGATGCTCACCGGCACCCGACTCGACGCGGAGCGGGCCTACACACTCGGACTGACCCCGGTCCCACTGGTTGCACCCGAAGCTTTGATGGCCACCGCGACCGGTATCGCCGAAAAGATCGCAGAACAAGGCCCGCTGGCAGTGCGGTCAATTCTGCATGCGCTCGAGGTCGGGCGGGACGCACCGCTCGACGCCGGGCTCGGGGTGGAGACCGGGCTGGCGGCCCTCGCCGTGGCGGGCGAAGAATCGACGGAGGGTATCGGGGCTTTCCTCGAACGCCGACCGGCGACGTTCACCAACGTTCAGGGGCACCGATGATTTTCGAACCCAACGAGATCGACACCGACCCCAAGGCGTACCTGTCGCTGCACGACCTGCTCGACGAGCCGGCCGCGGACGCTGCTCTCACCGACCGCGAGCGGCAGGTGCGTGCGCAGACCCGTGACCTCGTGGCCCGCGAGGTCGCCCCCCGCGCAGCAGAGTTGGATGCGACACACGAGTTCGCCCACGAGAGCGTGCAGGCGCTCGCGGCGGCCGGGCTGTGCGGTCTGGTCTTCCCCGAACACCTCGGTGGCAGCGGGGACACCAACGTCACCTATGCGGTGGCGATGGAGGAGATCACCGCCGGCTGTGCGGCGACCAGCCTGGTGTTCATGACCCAGATGCACGCCGCGTACCCGATACTCATCGCGGGCAGCGACGAATTACAGCGCCGCTACATTCCCGGTCTGCTCGACGGGTCGCGGTACGGCTCGCTGGGTATCACCGAACCGGACGCGGGTTCGGACGTGTCCAGCCTGACCACCACGGCCACCCCGACCGACACCGGGTGGTCGCTGAGCGGGCAGAAGACGTTCATCACCACCGGCGACCGCGCCGACGTGATCATCTGCTTCGCCACCGTGGACCGTACCCGGGGACGGGACGGCATCACCGCCTTCGTCGTCGAGGGCGGCTGGGACGGTGTCGAACGCGGTCAGCCGTTCCACAAGATGGGGATGCACGGTTCCAGCACGGCCGAACTGTTCTTCGATCGCGCCGCGATCCCGCGGAGCAACCTCCTCGGCGAGGAAGGCCGCGGTTGGTCGGTGGTGATGAGCTCGGTGGTCAAGTCCCGGATCAGTGCCGCCGCGCAGGGTGTCGGACTAGCGCGGGCGGCGTACGCTCGGACCCTCGCCGCCCTGACCTGGCTGCACGGCAGCCGGCTCCCCGACGAGCAGACGTTCGCGCTCGCGGACCTGCGCGATGAAGGAGCTGGCATGACATCACTGAACGGCAAGGTCGCGATCGTGACCGGTGCCGGCCGCGGACTCGGCCGATCCATGGCGAAGGCCCTCGCGGACGCGGGCGCCGCGGTGACCGTGGCGTCCCGCACGTCCGCCGAGCTCGACAGTTTCGTCGACGAGGTCAAGGAGGCCGGCGGACAAGCGCTGGCCTGCCCGACCGACATCACCGACGAGGCCTCGGTGCAGCGGATGGTCGACGCGACGGTGGAAACGTTCGGCCGGGTCGACATCCTGGTCAACAACTCCGGGATCGTCGCGTCCACCCCGCTCGTCGACCAGTCCGCGGACGAGTGGGACGGGGTGATCGCGACGAACCTGCGCGGCACCTACCTCGCCACCCGCGCGGTCGGCAGGCACCTTATCGCGCAGGGGTCGGGCAAGGTCGTCAACATCGCGTCGAACTTCGCCCTGCAGGGTGTCGCCGATCACGCCGCGTACTCGGCGTCCAAGGCGGGTGTCATCGCGTTCACCCGTTCGATGTCGATCGAGTGGGCCCGCAACGATATTCAGGTCAACGCCATCGCGCCCGGCTATTTCGCGACCCCGCTGAACGCGGAACTACGCGACGACTCGGACGCCATGGCGAAGGTCGTTCGGGCCATCCCCGCCCGCAGGATGGGCGAACCCGACGAGCTCAAGCCGTGGCTGCTGCTCCTCGCCGGCAGCGACTCGAACTTCATGACCGGCGAGGTCATCGTCATCGACGGCGGCCAGAGCGTCCGCTGACAACGCTTCAGGAGATCCAGTGAGCAACGACAGCAAGACCGTCGCCGTCCTCGGTGCCGGCACGATGGGATCGGGAATCGCGACCGTGATGGCGCGCGCCGGGCACCGGACGATCCTCTTCGACATCAATGAGACCAATCTGAAGCGCGGAATCGACACCGTGCACGGATTTTTCGACAAGAGCGTCAAGCTGGGCAAGCTCGATGCGAGCGCCGGCCAGGCCGCCAAGGATGCCCTCTCGGGTGCCACCGACCTCGCCGACCTGGCGCCGTGCGACGTGATCGTCGAGGCCGTGTTCGAGGACCTGAAACTGAAGAAGGACATCTTCGGCAGGCTCGACGACATCGTGTCGCAGTCGACCCTCTTCCACACCAACACCTCGACACTGTCGGTGACCGGCATCGCCTCCGGCTCCCGTCTGCCGGAACGTGTGGTGGGTACGCACTACTGCAACCCGGCGCCGCTGATGAAGCTCGTCGAGGTCGCCGACGGCAGGCACACCGCGGACTGGGCACACAAGGCGACGATCGAGTTCCTCGGTTCGCTGGGCAAGACCAGCGTGGTCACCAAAGACCGCCCCGGGTTCATCGTCAACCGCTTCCTGATTCCCTGGGAGAACTCGTGCATCCGTGCGCTGGAAGCCGGCGTGGGAACGAAGGAGTCGATTGACGCCGCCGTGCTGGGATCGCTCGGGCACCCGATGGGCCCCTTCCGGCTCCTCGACATCGTGGGCATGGATATCCATCAGCAGGTCGCCACGCGCCTCTACGAGCAGTTGCGCGACCCGAAGTTCTTCCCCCCGCCGATGGTCGAGCGGATGGTCGCCGCGGGCGATCTGGGACGCAAGACCGGCCGCGGATTCTACGAGTACGACGACACCCGACTCTTCGGGTCCTGAGGAGCAACCATGAGTGAGTCCACCACCGACTTCCGCACGATCGGCCTCCTCGGCTTCGGCACCATGGGCGCCGGTGTCGCGCAGGTGTTCGCAGCATCGGGCCGAGACGTCATCGTCCTCGAAACCGACCAGGCACGGATCGACGCCGGCCTGGCCGCCGTCGGCGCCTTCCTCGCCGGGGGCATCGTCCGCGGCAAGGTCACCGACGAGGAGAAGGTCGCCATCCTGGCCCGGATCACCGGCACGACCGCAGCCACCGACCTGTCCACGGTCGACGTCGTGCTCGAGTCCGTCACCGAAAACGCCGAGGTGAAGAAGGCACTGCTGGCCGAGGTCGCCGGTGTGGTCGGAGAGCAGACCCCGATCCTCACCAACACCTCCGCGCTGTCAGTCACCGATCTCGCCGCGGCACTGCCGAATCCCGGCCGTGTGGCCGGGCTGCACTTCTTCAACCCCGCCCCCGTGCAGGCGACGGTCGAGGTCGTCCGCGCCCTGCAGACCGACGACGTGCTCGTCGACCGGCTCGTTGCGCTCGTCGACACCCTCGAGGGCAAGGTTCCGGTCGTGGTCGCGGACCGCCCCGGCTTCCTCGTCAACGCGCTGCTACTGCCCTACCTCAACGACGTCATCCAGGAGTTCGACGACGGCCTGGCCACCGCCGAGGACATCGACGTGGCACTCGAATTGGGCCTGGGCTACAAGACCGGTCCGCTGAAGATGCTCGACTCCATCGGCCTCGACGTACATCTGCACGCCACCCAGGCGGCGTACGACGCGACTGTGGACTCGCGGTACGCGCCGCCGCCGCTGCTTCGTCAGATGGTGGCGGCCGGACGACTCGGCACCAAGAACGGACACGGCTTCCGCACCGCTGCGGCAACTCAGGAGAGCAACTGACATGACCTACAACGACATCCTCACCACCATCGACGGCCCGGTTCTGACCATCACGCTCAACCGGCCGGACGCGGGTAACAAGTTCCGTCACCAGACCTGCCTCGAACTGTTCGACGCGCTGCAGAAATTCCGCCTCGACCCGCAGCTGCGCGCGGCGGTACTGACCGGCGCCGGGGAGAAATTCTTCTGCATCGGCGGGGAGCACGACCCGGTCACCTCCCTCGACCAGTCCCAGGTGCTGCCGATCATCGACGTCTACCAGGCGATCGACACCATCCCGAAGCCGATCATCGCCGCTGTCAACGGTTTCGCGGTCGGCGGCGGCAACGTCCTGCACACCGTCTGTGACCTGACCATCGCCGCCGACAACGCCGTGTTCCGACAGGTCGGCCCCATGGTGGGCAGCTTCGACGCCGGATACGGCAGCTGGTACCTCGAGGACACCATCGGCCGCAAACGCGCCAAGGAAATGTGGTACCTCAACAAGAAGTACACCGCGGAGCAGGCCCGCGAGATGGGCCTGGTCAACGAGGTCGTGCCTGCCGGCGAGCTCCAGGCTCGCGCGGTCGAGGTCGCACGCGAGATCACCACCCGCAGCCCGCTCGCCATCGGCGGCATGAAGGGTGCCTTCTCGGCCCGGCACAACGGTGTCTCCGGTCAGGCCCGAATGGCCCACGACCAGCAGCTCACCTTGTACCTGCAGACCCGGGAGGCCCACGAGGTCAGCGCCGCGTTCGGTGAGCGGCGTCAGCCCAAGCCCGAAAGCTTCTGGTCATGAGCTGGTCCAAAGGCTGGTGGGGTCCCGCACTCGGTGGAGACGAGCAGGATGTGCGGGCCATGCTCGACTCCTTCGTCGCCGCACACGAACTCGTCCTCGAGGACGACCCCGCAACGGTGGCGGGTTTGGTCGCAGAACTCGCCGAGCTCGGGATCTGGACCGTGGGCACGGCAGAATCCGCCGGCGGCGGCGGTGCTGGACGGGAGCTGTCGGTGGTCGCGCTCGAGCGGCTCGGCCGCGCCTGGCCGGCGTTGGGATGGGCGTCGGTGCAGGCACATACGGCAGTCGACGTCCTCGCGGGCGATGACCGCTTCACCGATCTCGTCGCCCGAGTCCATGCCGGTTCGGCCGCGGTCGCGGTCGTCGACGCCGGCTCGCCCCACGTACGCCTGGCATGGAGTGGCGACACGCTGACCGGCTCCATCGACCGCGCGGACGCCGCCGCCGAGGATCCCCATGTCCTGGTGCTGGTCGACGACGACGCTGCGGTGTTGGTGGCGCCCACGGCCCTGACCGCCACGCCGCTGCGCCGGACCGGACTGGGTGGCGCCTTCACTCGGTCGCTGGAGGTCCAGGCCACCGGTGGTGATGTCCACGAGCTGAAGTCAGTCGATGTCCCCTCGGCCCGGGCGCGGCTGCGCATCGGGGCCGCCGCGGTCGCGGCCGGTATCGCCGGGGCGGCCGCCGATGACGCTGCGGACTATGCGTCCGGCCGGCGTCAGTTCGGCGCCGCGCTCACGGCGATCCCCACTGTGCGACAGTCACTTCTCGGGCAGGCCACCCGCTCCGTGACCAGCTTGGGTGCGGTACTGGCCGCCGCCGACGACGCCGTGCAGACCCTTGCCGTCGTCCGCGAGGCGTGCGACGGCGCGATCGATGTCGCGGCCGCAGCCCTCCAGTCACATGGAGGCTACGGCTACCTCGACGAGTACGGCGCCGAGCGGCGCCTGCGCGACGCGGTCTCGTTGCGTGCCGCGGTAGACACCCAGAGCGCCGCCGTCGCCGCCGGGCGCACGCTCGTGGGCCTCGCGCCCGTCCCCACGGCTCTCCGGAAGGACGCGTCATGACCACACCCACACACGCACCACTGGCCGATGTCCTGGACGGCCAGTACACGCCCATCGACGACGAGACCGCCGCCGCGTGGCGGGCCGCCGGGTGGTGGGAGGGGCGGTCGATCCGGTCTCTGCTCACCGAGGCCGCCCAGACACACCCGGACCGAGTCGCGCTGGTCGGCTACCGGAGCGGTGGCGAACGGGTCAGCCGCACGTACCGGGAGTTCGACCGCAACGCCCACCACGCCGCCAGCATCTTCGCCTCACTCGGCGTCGGTGTCGGTGATGCCGTCGTGCTGATGCTACCGAACTGGGTGGAATACCCCGAAATGGTGTTCGGGATCAACGAGATCGGCGCCATCTACGCCGGTATCCCGGTCGCCTACGGGGAGAAGCAGGCGGCGGCGATCCTGCGGCGCAGCAAGGCCAAGGTGCTGGTGATTCCGCGCCGCTGGCGCAGCAACGACAACCTCGAGCTCACCCGAACCCTTCGGGCGGAGATCCCCACGCTCGAGCACGTCATCGTCCTCGACGAGGACCGATCGGCCCTGCTCGAGGGTGAGTCGTTGTGGTCCAGCCACGCCGCCGTCCCGACACGGGAGTTCCCGGAGCCGGACCCGAGCCGGGTCTGCTACCTCGGCTTCACCTCGGGCACCACCGGCGAGCCGAAGGGTGCCATGCACAGCCACGACACGCTGATCTACGCGGTCCGGAGGCAGGCCGAGCACGTCGGACCGAAGGTGTACGGCGATCCGATGGTCCAGCTCGTCGCCTCTCCGGTCGGCCACCACACCGGGTTCGTCTGGGGCATCGTGTTCACAGTCCTTCGGGTCGGCACCGCGGTGCACGTGGATCGGTGGGAACCCACCTGGGGCGCCCAGGTCATCCGGGACGAGGGGATCACCACGTTCTTCGGCGCCCCGACCTTCCTCCAGGACATGCTGCGTACGGACCTGGTCGGGGACCCGGACTGCCCGCTCGAGTGCCTGGTGATCGCAGGATCATCCGTGCCGCGCAATCTGCCGGCCCAGGCTCAGGACGCGCTCGGTGCCTACATCTGTCCCGCCTGGGGCATGACCGAATGCAGCATCATGATCTCCTGCACTCCGGACGAGCCCGAGTCGATCCAGCACACCGACGGCTCGGTCTTCGACGGCTCGCACGTCCGGGTCGTCGACGACGACGGCAACGACCTGCCGACCGGCGAGGTCGGCGACCTGCTGATACGCAGCCCCGGCGCGATCTACGGTTACTACGACCGGCCCGACGCCACCGCGAACTCCTTCCTGCCGGGCCTGTGGTTCAAGACCGGGGACCGCGCAAGTGTCGACGCACACGGCTGGGTCTCGCTGCGCGGACGCACCAAGGACATCATCATCCGTGGTGGTGAAAACATTCCCGTTACCGACGTCGAGTCGGTCATCTTCGATCATCCCGACGTGGTCAACGCCGCCGTCGTCGGCCTTCTCGACGACAGGCTGGGAGAGCGGGTATGCGCCGTCCTGGTCGTCAAGCCCGACCGCCCGGAGCTGACCGTGGACACCCTCGCGGAGTACCTGCTCTCGCAGGGGTTGTCCAAGCACTACCTACCGGAGCGGGTCGTGAATCTTCCCGAACTGCCGATGACACCGAGCGGCAAGATTCAGAAGTTCAAACTGCGGGAGATGATCGCGTGAGCAACCAGCCCCTGCCCCTCGCGGGTGTCAAGGTTCTCGACCTCTCCACACTTTTGCCGGGGCCACTGGCCACCCTGATGCTCGCCGACGCCGGCGCCGACGTGGTCAAGCTCGAACGGCCCGGCCGCGGCGACGAGATGCGCACGTACGAACCGAAGTTCGGTGAGGCCAGCGCCAACTACGCCGTCCTCAACCGCGGAAAACGCGCCTACGCGGTCGACTTCAAGGACCCCGACCAGCGCGACCGCGTCCTCGAGCTCGCCGCCGGGGCCGACGTGGTGATGGAGCAGTTCCGGCCCGGCGTGGCCGACCGGCTCGGCCTCGGATACGAGGCGATGAAGGCGGTCAACCCGCACGTGGTGTACTGCTCGATCACCGGGTACGGTCCCACCGGCCCCCACGCGGCGCGTGCCGGCCATGACCTCAACTACCTCGCGGAGTCCGGCCTGCTCGGCGTCGTCACCGATTCGACCGGCTCACCCCCGTTGCCGGTGACGGTACTTGCGGACATCGCCGCCGGCACATATCCGGCGGTGGTCAACATCCTGCTCGCACTGCGTCAGGCCGAGCGCACCGGCGAAGGCAGTCACCTCCAGGTGTCGATGGCGCACAACCTGCAGATGCTCGGCTACGGCTACTTCGCCACCCATCAGGCCGGCGGGGCCTGGCCGAGGCCGGGCGCCGAGCAGCTCACCGGTGGCAGCCCGCGATACCACATTTATCCGACCTCGGATGGTCGGCACATCGCCTGTGCCGCACTGGAACAAAAGTTCTGGGATCGACTGGTGGACCTGGTGGACCTGGACGAGAAGTTTCACGACGATGCCGGGCAGGAGCAGGCGGCTATTGCCGCTCTGGAGTCCGTCTTCGCGGCGCGTCCCGCATCGCACTGGCGAGATCTGTTGGATGGCGAAGACGTCTGCACCGTGGTCGTCGCCACCTGGGAGGAAGCGGTGGACGCCGGTCTGGTGGAGGTCGCCGGTCCGGATCAGGTGTCCCAGCCCGGCCATCCCGACCAGTCGTTCTCGACCTTCACCAGTCCGGTCGACCCCGCGCTGCGCAGGGTCGGCGGCACGGTCCCCTACCCCACTCTCGCTGCTCTGCCCGACGGCTCGCCCTGGGCCTGAGACACCTGCACTCGAAAGGAACACACACATGCGCGCTGCACTCGTCAAGGAGTTCGGCCCACCGTCCACGCTGGTGGTCGAGGAGGTCGCCGACCTGGTTCCCGGACCCGGTGAGGTGGTGATCGAGGTCGGCGCCGTCAGCATCAACTTCCCGGACATTCTCGTGGTGGAGGGCACGTATCAGAACTTGCCGCCGCGACCATTCAGCCCGGGCAAGGAAGCAGCAGGCCGGGTGATCGCAGTCGGCGAGGGCGTCGACCGCATCGCTGTCGGTCAGCGGGTCCTGACCCTGGTCGAGTACGGCGGATACGCCGAGCAATTGGTGGTGCCCGAGGAACTCGTAATGGAGCTACCGGACAGCGTCGGCTACGAACAGGCGGCGGCCGCCGGACTGGTCTACTCCACCGCACACTTTGGTCTGCTTCGTCGGGGCCAGCTCAGGCCGGGCGAGACCGTGCTCGTCACCGGAGCGGGTGGCGGTGTCGGGTCGGCCGGTGTGCAGCTCGCGAAAGCATATGGTGCTCGGGTCATCGCCCTCGCCCAGGATGACGCCAAGGGCGAACTCGCCCGTCGCCAGGGCGCCGACGTCATCCTCACCTCCAGCCCGGACACGTTGCGTGACGACCTGTTCGCCGCCACCGACGGCAAGGGCGTCGACGTGGTACTGGAAATGCTCGGCGGCGACTACCTCACCCAGATCATCCGCGCCACCGCGTGGGAGGGCCGGATCGTCATCGTCGGCTTCGCCTCCGGCGGGCAGAATCCGATCAAGCCCGGCCACATCCTGGTCAAGAGCATCAGCGTGGTCGGTCTGCAGAGCAGCGACTACCGCGATCGCGACCCCGCCCTGATGCGCGCGAGCATGGCCGAGATCATCGACCTGTTCGCCCGAGGCAAGCTCGACGCGGCCGTCGACACCACCTTCCCGCTCGACAAGATCGGCGACGCATTGCAGTACCTCAAGGACGGCAAGGTCAAGGGTAAGGTCGTCGTCACCACCGGGCTCGGCTGATGCGTCCGTGGTTCGACGACCCGACCGTCGGGCGTTCATGGCGCAGCCCGTCGCGCACGGTCACCGAAGCCGACGTCGGTGACTTCGCCGGCCTCACCGGCGACCACTTTCCGCTGCACACCAGCGAGGAATACGCGAAAGGCACACAGTTCGGTACCCGGATAGCCCACGGACTGCTCGGACTCACCTTTGCTCAGAGACTGATATGGGCCCGCACCGGGGAACTCGATGATTCGATGATCGCATTCCTCGGTGTTCGGGATCGGCAGTTCCTGGCACCGATCCACTTTCGTGACACCATCCGCGTCGACTACGAGGTGATCGATCAACGCGCCTCGGCGTCGAAACCGGACAGCGGCATCGTCGATTTCCAGGTGCAAGTGTCGAACCAGCACGATGACGTCATTCAGCAGGGTGTGAACTCCCTACTTGTTGCGAAGGAGACAAAGTGAGCTCGGCGTATCTGTATGCCGCTGCCCGTACGCCATTCGGCCGCTTCGGTGGAGCATTGGCCAGCGCTCGGCCGGATGACCTTGCTGCGGTCGCGCTGTCGGCCGTGCTGGGTAACGCGTCCACGCTCGATCCGGCGGAGATCAGCGACGTGGTGTGGGGGAACGCGAACGGTGCGGGGGAGGAGAACCGCAACGTCGGCCGGATGGCCGTGCTGCTGGCGGGGCTGCCGACAAGTGTGCCGGGCGACAACGGTGAACCGCCTGTGTGGATCGTCGCTGGATGCGGCGATGATCGGCTCCCGGACGATCGAGTCCGGCGACGCGGCCGTGGTCGTGGCCGGGGGAGTGGAGTCGATGACCCGGGCGCCATGGGTGCTGCCGAAGCCCTCGCGTGCGTTCCCGGCAGGGGATGCAGCGGCGGTGTCGACCACGTTGGGGTGGCGGCTGGTGAATCCGAAGATGCCCGCCGAATGGACGACGTCGCTGGGCGAGTGCAACGAAATACTGGCGGACCGATTCGCGATCTCGCGCGAGCGGCAGGACGAGTTCGCGGTCCGCTCGCACCGAAACGCCGACGCCGCGTGGAACGCGGGCCGATACGACGATTGGGTGGTTTCGGTGCCCGGTGTCGATCTCGCCCGGGACGAGGGGATCCGACCCGAGTCAACGGTCGAGAAACTGGCCGCGTTGAAGCCGTCGTTCCGAGAGATGGGGACGATCACCGCAGGCAACGCCAGCCCACTCAACGATGGTGCGGCCGCGGTGATCCTCGGTGACGAGGGGGCGGCGGACCGGATCGGGGTCACACCATTGGCGCGGATCGCGGATCGCGGGTCGGGGTGCGTTCGCGCTGGATCCGCAGGACTTCGGGTTCGCACCGGTCGAAGCCGCCAACACCGCGCTGTCGCGGGGGTGTGGGCTGGGCGGATGTGGAAGCGGTCGAACTCAACGAGGCGTTCGCGGTTCAGTCTCTGGCCTGTGTCGATGCGTGGAAGATCAATCCGGACATTGTCAACACCTGGGGTGGAGCGATCGCGATCGGACACCCGCTGGGCCCGTCCGGTGCCCGGATCCTCGGCACCCTCGCCCACCGACTGGTCGCAGATAGGCAGCGGTGGGGAATAGCCGCCATCTGCATCGGCGTCGGCCAAGCGTTGGCCGTCGTCCTCGAAAACGTCTCATCCTGATCGGAGAATCATGAATCTGCCCAACAAAATTGGTGTCTACGGCGGAGGCCGGATGGGTGCGGGAATCGCGCACGCATTCCTGCTCACCGGGGGCGAGGTGACGGTGATCGAGGCCGACGCTGCGGCCGCCGCGGCAGCGGGTCAGCGAGTCGGTGAAAGCCTCGCGAAGGCAGCCGAGCGCGGCAAACTCGCCGAGCCGCTCGAACAGGTCGCCAAGCGGCTCACGGCTACCACCGATCCGGCGGCGTTGTCCGCATGCGGTCTTGTGGTGGAGGCGGTTCCGGAGATCGTCGAGCTCAAGATGCAGGTCCTGGCCCGCATCGAAGAGTCCGCCCCGGAAGCAGTGTTGGCCACCAACACCAGCTCGTTGTCGGTCGACCAGCTGGCGTCCAAACTGGTCCGGCCTGAACGGTTCCTGGGATTGCACTTCTTCAACCCCGTACCCGCCAGTGAACTGGTCGAGATCGTCATCGGCGCGAAAACGGCGTCAGGACTGGTGTCGGAGGCGCAGAAGTGGGTCGAGGCGCTGGGGAAGACCGCAATCACGGTCACCGACTCGCCCGGTTTCGCGTCGTCGCGGCTGGGGGTCGCGATCGCGCTCGAGGCGATGCGGATGCTCGAGGACGGGGTCGCCTCCGCTGAGGACATCGACACCGCGATGACCTTGGGATACAAGCACCCGATGGGCCCGTTGCGGACCACGGACGTCGTCGGTCTCGACGTGCGACTGGCGATCGCCGAACACCTCGCCCGCGAAGTGGGTGAACGGTTCGAACCGCCGACGATCCTGCGGGAGAAGATCGCCGCCGGTCACCTCGGCCGCAAAACCGGGCAGGGTTTCTACACCTGGTGACTGCCAGTGCGAGGCGACCATCGGTGCGTCGTGCACTTACCGCACTTCCGCAACGGTTCTCGGGGCAGTTCGATCTACGGTGCGGTGAAGGCTGAGGCGTGCCGAAGCGACACGCACATGTGCGAATGCTCGGGTGTGATCGGATCTTCCACCAGCGGGGGGCCTCCAAAGTTGGGCGCCCCGAGCTGTCGCAACTTCGGGAAGTATTGCCGCAATGGCCCATTGGTATTCCACATAGTTCCGCACTGCCAGGGTGTATGCGGATCGCAGATGTAGATGTCGGGGCTGGTAGCCGTGATCTGGATGTGTTTTGCCATGCCCTGGGCCCAGGTTGGTGAGCGTCGTAGGGCTCGCGGCAACCCGGTCCATGTCGCTGTCGCCGTCTTTTGACCGACCACCGCTATCGGCATGCATCGGATTCGGATGCGAGGGTGGCGGGGTTGAGTGGTCTCCGAGCGCAGTCGGACGCAGCAGACGATGGGGTTCGAGCGCGTAACGCGATGAGTTCCTCGTGCAGGATGGCCGGGTCGGGGACGGCGATCGACTGCAGCCTTTTCATCGCACGGGTGCGTGCGATGACCGGGGGCATACTCCGGCGTGGACGGCGTGGATCGTGCGCCGTGATTCGGGTCAGGTGTTTTGCGCTTGCTCCGCGACCCAGGCCGCGATCTGGGCTCGGGCCGTCGACCGGTCATTCAGTGGGAAGGCGCCGGGCGCATTCGTCGGGGAATCGGTAACGGGGGCAGCGCGAACGCACCCGTCTGCTCCGCCCCGGGCACGGCACACTGTGTGCATGCTGCACCTGCGGATCCTGTCACCGACCACACTGTCCGACGACGTGATCGACATCCTCGAACACGATCCCGCGGTGAGCGGGCTCGCCAGGATGAAGGGAGCCTCGCTCCGCCCACCGGGCGACGTCATCCTCGCCGACGTCGCCCGAGAAGCCGTGAACGACGTCGTCGACCGGCTCCGCGGCATCGGGTTGCATCGCGTGGGCAGCATCGAGATCGAACCGGTCCGCGCCTGGCTCTCCCGCAGCGGATTCGAGGCCGAACTGGCCACCCCCGGCAGCAGCGCCGACAGCGTGGTGTGGGCCGACGTCGCCCAACGCTCCTACGACGAGACCGAACTCAACTGGACCTACCTGAGTTTCATGACACTGGCCACCGTGATCGCCGGCATCGCCATCGTCGTCGACTCGCAGATCCTGGTCATCGGCGCGATGGTCCTGGGCCCGGAGTTCGGGGCGATCGCCGCCCTCGGCGTTGCCCTGGTGCGCCGGCGATTCGTGCTGTTGACGATCGCCGTCCGCACCCTCCTGATCGGCTTCACCGTCGCGATCGTCATCACCACCGTCCTGGCACTGGCGGGGCGGGCGCTGGGATGGATCACCCTCGACGACGTGATCGGGCCGCGGCCCGGCACCGCCTTCATCTACACCCCCGACAAATGGTCGTTCATCGTGGCTGTCATCGCCGCGGCTGCCGGCGTGCTCTCCCTGACCTCCGCCAAGGCCGGTGGATTGACCGGCGTGTTCATCTCGGTCACCACCGTCCCCGCCGCGGGCAACATCGCGCTCGGGGCGGCGTTCGGAGTCGGCTCGGCGATCTGGGGCAGTACCCTGCAGCTGCTGGTGAACCTGTCCGGGATGGCCCTGGCCGGATGGGCCACGCTCAGTCTGCAGCAGGCGGTGTGGTCACGGATCTCGGTGCGCCGCGCCAAGGCCCTCACCCGCCCCCACCGCATGCTCTAACCCACCACCCGCCCCGCCCGGACTTCCTCGTGTCCGTTGACACAACCCCGCGCCGGCACAGCGCCGCCGTCGAGTGACCTTCGCCAACAGCGGATCCCACACGAGGGTATGATCCGTGAGGGCCATGGCAGGTCGCGAAACGACTGTGGCGCAACATGAAAGACGACCACGTGGCCGGTCTGCCGTCATGGCTTTCCGGCACCGCACGAACTCCGAGGCGTGTTTCGTGACCGACCCCTGGGGAATACCGCGGGCTCGCCGCGCGAGCCGGTGTTATCTGGACCCGATCGTCATGCCGAGGTGAGTGTCCAGTCGCGGCGTTCGGTGAGGACGCGGTGCAGGTGCTGGGTCCAGCGGCGGCGTTCGTCGCTACTGCGGTCGTGGGTAATCGTGATTCGCCGGGTCCATCTTTCGGGTAGCCCGCGGTCGTGGATGGCCAGTTCGATGACCACCCGAAGAGCGGGGTCGGGTGCCCCGGTCACCACGATGCGGCCCGGTTCGCCGCCCATCTCCATCCGGGCGCCGAGCACCGCGGCGACCACTTCGGCGACTTCGAGCACGGACTGTGCCCCGACCACGTCGAGGTGGTCGACTCCGGTCATCTCGGTCCTCCACTTCCGTGCCGGCGGGCCCGGAAGAATCACCGGCGCCGTGGACCGCATCACATCACGCAAGTCGCTCGGCGGTTCGGGTGGCACCGGCGGCACGTGCATGACCAGGCTGGATTGGTCAGTGGTGCGGCGGGTGCACGCGAGGCGCAATCCTATCGGTCTTTATAAAGGGACTTCTTATAAAGGCTGATAATGTCTGATGAATGGATCCCGTCCTCAACCCGTTCAAACCCGGTGCCGGTCTGCGCCCGCCCATCCTCGCCGGTCGCGACACCCTGTTCGGGGACTTCGACATCGTCCGCCGGCGGATCACCGAACTGGGGGAGGGGGACCGCAGCTGGATCCTCACCGGACTGCGCGGGGTCGGCAAGACCGTGTTGATCGGGGAACTCGCGCGCACCGCGATCAACGGGGGCTGGATCGTCGCCAAGCTGGAGGTCCGCAAGGGGCATTCCATGGCCGAGGAGCTCGCCACCACACTCGCCACCAGCCTGCGGGGTGCGACGCGGCGATTCGACCCACACAAGCTCACCCAACTGTTGGGCGTGTTCACCTCGTTCACGGTGTCGCTGAACGTGGGTGTGGTCACCCTCGGCGTCGATATCGACCCGGCTGCCGGATTCGCCGACACCGGCCGGTTGTCCACCGACCTGACCGACCTGTTCGTCGTTCTCGGTGAGACCGTGCGTGAGCTGGGTATCGGGGCGCTCATCCTGATCGACGAGCTGCAGGAGGCCACGGCCGAGGAGATGGCGGCGGTCAGCACCGCCCTCCATCAGATCAGTCAGACCTCGCCGGTGTTGCCGCTGTTCCTGGTCGGCGCGGGCCTGCCGTCGCTGCCGTCGCAGTTGGCCACCGCCAACAGTTACGCCGAGCGGCTGTACCAGTTCCGGGCCTTGTCGACCCTGAGCGAGCCGGACTCGCGGGCGGCGCTCGTGCAACCGGTCATCGAGCGGGACGCAGAATGGGACGAGGCGGCACTGCGGCTGGCGCTGGACGCAGCCAACGGCTACCCCTATTTCCTGCAGGAGGTGGGGAAAGCGGTGTGGAACAACGCCTTGGGTTCGGTCTTCACCGTCGAGGACGCGCAGGTCGGCACCGACATCGCGCGGCAGGAAGTCAATGCCGGTCTCTACCAGTCGCGGTGGGACCGTGCGACACCGGCGCAAAAGGACCTGCTGCGGGCCCTGGCGGAGGAAGGCGACGGCGAGGGTGTCGTCGTCCGGGACCTGGCACGGGCGATGGGCAAGCCCAGCGCGTCGGCGCTGTCCGTGCCGCGCGACGAACTAATCAAAAAGGGCCTCGTGTACGCGCCCGAACGCGGAGTCCTCGCGTTCACGGTTCCGGGTTTCCACCAGTTCATCGGCGACCAGGACTGAGCTGATCGCTCGATGCGGCCGCGGCGCGCCGCAGCACACCCCCCGGCGAGTGCGGGCCGGCAACCCGTCGGTGCCGGAACCGGTGAACGCGAGGGGCGCCGATGCCCCGTCACGCCGAACGTGGCCCGCAGCGTGCAGCCCGCTGGTTCGCGCGGGTTGTGGTGCGGTCCTTCATCTCCGGGGTGACCTCGTCATCCGGCGACTCGGCTCGACGTGGAGCTAGCCTGAACTTTTCGTGCAGGAGCGCGGATCAGGGTGGGTAGATAAGCGAAAGTGCCTGTCCTGCACGGCATAATGGGACTTCTCTACGGTTCCACAATGCCAACGGGAAGGCACTTCGCAGGTGAAGAGTACCGCAGCGGGTTCACGGGTGAAAGTATCGGCCGACGGACGGGGTGTGGTGTCGCATGCCGGTGTGGGGATGCTGCGGGAAATGGCGGACCTGACTGGGCTGTCCGCGCAGGTCACGGCGGTGCTGGCCGATACCTACCGCGGGCAATGGGCGCATGCCCCGGGTGCGGTGTTCGCCGACCTGGCCGCCGCGGTCGCCGACGGTGCCGACTGTGTGGACGTTGCCGCACGTGGTTGTGGTGGCCGCGAGCATGTGTTCGGTCCGTCGGCGTCGACGACCACGATGTGGCGGCTGGTCGACGAGCGGATCGATGCCGCGCACCTGCCCGGGATCCGCGCCGCGCGTGCCCGGGCCCGGGAGCGGGCGTGGGCGGCAGGGGCCGCTCCGAAGGCGGAGTGGCTGCGGATCGACATCGATGCCACCATCACCCTCGACCATTCCGATAACAAGGACAACGCGGCCGCGACCTGGAAGAAGACCTACGGATTCCACCCGCTGCTGGCCTTCCTGGACCGCCCCGACATCGCCGGCGGTGAGGCGCCCACCGGGTTGCTCCGACCGGGGAACGCCGGCAGCAACACCGCCGCCGACCATGTCACCGTCCTCGGCTGGGCACTGGACTCGCTGCCACCGGCGTATCGGCCCGATCCGACCGACCCTGCCGGGCAGAAGATTCTGGTGCGCAGCGACTCGGCCGGGGCGACCCACGGATTCGCCGACGCCTGCCGAACCGCGGGGGTGGGGTTTTCCTTCGGCTTCGCCGTCGACGACCGTGTCCGCGCTGCCACCGAAACACTCAACGCGAAGGCCACCTGGGTGCCGGCGATCGACTCCGACGGCGAGGTCCGCGACGGAGCCTGGGTCGCCGAGGCCACCGATCTGGTCGATCTCGACGCCTGGCCGGAGGGAACCCGGTTGGTGCTGCGCAAGGAACGCCCGCACCCGGGGGCGCAGCTACGGTTCACCGATTCCGACGGGCACCGGATCACCGCGTTCATCACCGACACGCCGAAAGGAGTGGTGCCCGGTGGACTGGCCGGACTCGAACTGCGGCATCGGCAGCACGCCCGGGTCGAGGACCGGATCCGGCAGGCCAAGGCGACCGGGCTGCGGAATCTGCCGTGTCAGCGATTCGACGCGAACGCCGCCTGGCTCGAGACCGTCCTGGCCGCCACCGACCTGGTTGCCTGGGCGAAGCTGATCGGCTTCGGCGACCACCCGGATCTGGCCCGCTGCGAGATCGACACCTTCCGCTACCGGGTGCTGCACGTCGCGGCCCGCATCACCCGCGGCGCCCGGGCGGTCCGGGTTCGGATCGATTCGAGTTGGCAATGGGCCCAGGCCATTGCCGCAGCGTGGTATCGCATCCGGACCGCTTTCACCTGACCCGGACCCCGTCCCCACGACACGAAAGGCAACCCCGGCCGGTGGAACCGGGCGCCCACCAGAGCGATATCGGGCACCCACCCACACTCACACACCGAAATCAGTCTCACACCATCACATCCCAGCCGAAATCCACGCCTCAGGCACACGGCACGAAAAATTGAGGCTAACTACGCATACATAACGCCGATTGTCGCGTCGTGGTGCTTCCCTCCGGCGATCCCTCGGCGGCGCCGCATCCTTCGGAGGACTCGGATCACGCGGTGTTGGGCTTACTTCCGCCTAGCTTCGCAGTGACAGTCTCGGCAGCGGTCAGCAAACGATCTCGGTACAGTTCGACCTTCGCGCCGGATAATTGATTGGGAAGCTGATAGAGACTCAATAGGAGCTCCGGCTGAGCGTCTACACCGAATATCGGTGCACTGATGATTCGGACATCGTATGTGGCAGCAGGGACGACCTCGGCCGGTTCATATCCTTCGAGGCTGAGCGCACGGGCAGCTGCGGTGACCTCCCCTGCCAGATCGCCCGTAGCGCCGGTCAGCGGAAGCCGAGCAACAGCCCCTTCGAATCGCACCTGTGCGTCGCTGCGAAGCACGAGCGACCAGCCACGGTCACGGACGCGGGAGGTTGCTTGCATGAGTAGGTCTCGATTGAGTGCCTGTCCGCCGCGTCCGATCCACTTGTCGAATTCGCGTCCTTCGGTCCACGCCATCAGTGGCAGTGCGAGCGGCGGTACGAAGGGCATCCGTTGACCGAGCCGGATGTGTGGTGACGTCGGGAGAGTGCTTGCCATGCTGCTCCCTACCAGGACCAATTGGTCCCTAATCGCGACGGAGGCGCAGCATTCGACACCCAGATCGCGGGCGACGGCTTCCATCTCGGGACGTGCCTGATCAACGATGCTGAGGGGGCGTAGCAGGTCAGCCTCTCCGGGGGCGGTGAGAGACGTCGACGAGAAGCAGCCGTAGCCGCCCTGGAAGAAGATGAGCGGTGAGGTCGCATCGTCGACCTCGAGTGATGCGACACGACCTATGACCAGGAAATGGTCACCGGCCTCATGGATGGTATCGATCACGCAGTCGATCCACGCGATGGAGTCGTGGATACGCGGATTGCCGTGCTGTGTCGGTGTCCAGTCAATCGACGCGAACTTGTCAGAACCCTTCAGTGCCAGACTTCGGCAGATGTCCTGCTGGCCGGCGCCGAGCACGTTCACACAGAAACGGCCGCTTTCGCGAATCTTTGGGAAGGTACTGGAGCTCTTGTCCGGAAGGAAGGCGACCAACGCTGGATCGAGCGAGACCGACGTGAAGGAGCCGACGGCCATCCCGACCGGTAGTCCTGCCGAATCGGTCGAGGTAATTGCCACGACGCCGGTCGGGAAGTGGCCGAGCACGGTGCGAAAATGCCCCGGGTCGATCACTGTGCTGGTCTCGGTGAGTGTCATCGGGTCGTCCTTCTCGGCGTCAGGGCATAGGTGCCTGTTCGTCCTTGGTGATCGCTGGTACGGCTCGGGCCGTTTGAGCGGTGCCTTCACCGAACTCCGAGCGCCGCCCGACCACCCGGTCCGCCAGAGGTGGAACTGCGTATGTCTACGTTGCGGTCGCGCATGTGACGTGCGTCGCTCTCCAGAGATGGTCGCACCGATCGCAAGGCGCGTCAACTCTAACGTTGAAGTTGATCTACGAGAATGTTGACAATAGAGATGGCATTCGCAAGTTGGTGGATGCTATGTGACATGCTGAGATGTCCGCATTGGAGGACGTGGCGAGACGGAATTGAAAGGACCGGGCGTCTACATTAATGTCAAATTGTCGATGGGAACGCTCCGCAGTTCGGCAGAGTTGGGATAATCCGTCGCCGAGCTTGCGGCGGCGGACCCGTATAGGCAGGACCCTGTGACGGTCCAGTTGCGCCGCGGCCGGTCTCGGACGTGATCAACGTCGAACTCGACCGGGCTACTACAACCCCCGGGCGTCACTGACATACTCGACAGCACCACAGGCGAAGCCGACAAATCCTCGCTGAACTGGTAGTTCCTTCCGGCAGCCCGGCGCCAATTTATCGCCGTGCGTCTCTGCCTACGCACTCGGGCAAAACTTGATCTCCCCGGGCGTGACCACGTTGACTTCATACTGGTCGACAAGGGAACTGGCGAATGGTGGTCGAACAGCCACCGGGTCACCGGCCGGGCTCACCTCGTTCGAGAAGATCCGTACCCTGTCCGGTCTGCAGGGTTGCTCGATGCAGACGACACGATCGTGCTTGTGGGGCCGCGACTGCAGTCGTATTGTCATCGCCGCCTTTCACATGTCCCACACCTCGCTCGCGGTGAGCGCCGACGATCGATGAACAGCAGCAGCACCTCACGCGAGCTTGCGTCGACGCGAGCACACCATTTTGGTCAGCGGACGGCAGCGAAGCCGCCGTCCACAGGTAGTAACTGGCCGGTGATGAAGTGCGAAGCATCGCTTGCCAGGAATACTAGAACCGGTGCAAGGTCTCTCTCTGCGTTGCCGAATGTTCCTCCGAGAGGAATATCTTTGCGTAGCTGTTCCTGGTATGCCGCGAGCTCATCCGCTCCTAGCGAGCTGGTGTACTTGTCGAACATTGGTGTATTGACATAGGGGAGAACGGCATTGACTCGGATTCCCGACGGGCCCCATTCTCGTGCAACTGTCCGAGTCCACGTGTGTACGGCACCCTTCGACGAGCCATATGTGGAGTTGGAGAGTTCGCCGGTGAAACCGGACATCGATCCGAAGTTGATGATTGCGCCGGTGCCGGAATCCTTCATGATCCGGAAGGCCGATTGGTTTGTGTGGATTGTGCCGAGTACGTTTACGCGGTAGATGCTGTCGAAAAGTTCGTCGGTTATGTCCTCGGCCATTGCGGATCGCTGGAGGCCCGCGATGTTGACGAGGACGTCGACACCGCCGAGGTCTTGTGCCGCGTTGCGGAATAGTGAGTCTGTGGAGGGCCCGTCGGTGATGTCAAGTCTATTGAATGTTGCGGTTCCCGGCCCGGTCTCGGTGGCTTCTCTGGCGACTGTGTTTCCGTCCTTTTCGTTCAGGTCGAAGGAGTAGACCTTGGCGCCTTCGGATACGTAGGACTTGACTATTGCGGCACCGATGCCCTGAGCGCCGCCGGTCACCAGAATTCGCTTGCCTTCGAGTAGCATTTGATACTTCTTTCGCTTTTGTGGGTTGGGGTGTACGCCTGCATACGGGGTGTGGTCAGGGAACGGCGAGGACGAGCTTGCCGGTCACGTCTCGGGTGTTGACTGGCCGGTTGTTCAGGTCCTCGGTCATGTCCAACCTGTCTGCAATCGTTGGGCGAGTTCGATCGACGAATGCGTCACAGTTCGAGTTCTTCGCGGTGTTGATTTCGCTGCGTTCCTCGAATAGTCAACAGAGCAACGGCACTGATGGCTGCACAACCGAGGGTGTAGTAGGCGGCAGAGAGGGGATCGCCGGTCGCGGAGGCCAACCATGTGATGATGTACGGTGCAGTGCCGCCGAAGATTGCTACGGACAGTGCGTAGGTCACCGAGACCCCGGTTGCACGATTGCGAGTGCGGAAACGCTCGGACAAGAACGCCGGCATGGGTCCTCCGACGACGCCGATCAGAATTCCTGCGATGATGAGCGCCACCAGGCCTCCACCGAATCCCAGCTTCAGCATGTAGTACAGCGGGTAGGACAGCACAACCACGGCAATGGAGCCGAACAGCAGGACCGGTCGTCGACCGATTCGGTCGGACACGGCGCCGAACAGAGGCATCGTCAGCCCCGCAATCAGTCCAGTCACCAGCGCCAGGAAGTACGAGCGCTCGAACGACATGTTGTAGCTGGTGGACAGAAAGGTGGGCATGCCGACCATGAACGTGTTTCCGACTGCGTTGTAGACCACCACTACGCCCAGGGTGGTCAGCAGGTATGTCAGCGGACGGCGTCCTGCATTTGCCGGTGAGGGGAGTTCCCCGGTCTCGGCCTCGACTTTGACCTGCTTGAAGTGCGGCGTCTCGTCGACCTTCAATCGCAGATACAACACAACGATCCCCATGGGGGCTGCCAGCAGAAATCCGATCCGCCAGCCCCAGGAAGCCATTGCATCCTCCGAGAGGAGGACCGCGAGCAATGTGGCAACTCCACCACCGAGAACGAAGCCCAGCGTCGTTCCCACGAAAGTCCAGGATCCGTATACGCCGCGCTTGTTCGCAGGTGCGGACTCGACCATCAGCGATACTGCACCACCCATTTCACCGCCCGCGGAGATGCCTTGAGCGATTCGGCACAGCGTCAGAAGCAATGGTGCGAGCACCCCGATTGCTTCGTGCGTAGGTAGGAGGCCGATACAGGTCGTCGCAACGGACATCAGGGCGATGATGAGCGCCAAGACTGGCTTGCGCCCGATTCGGTCGGTCATCCGCCCGAAGATGAGTGCACCGATGGGGCGGAGGAAGAACGCCAGAGCGAAGAGCAGGAACGTCGAGAGAATAGAGGCCGTCGGGTTCTCGGAGGGAAAGAACAACGGTGCGATGATCGGAGCCATGTAGGCGTAGATGGCAAACTCGTACCATTCGACGAGATTTCCAAGGGAGCCTGCTACCAGCGCTTTTCGTGACTTGCTGACATCCAGCACCAGTTCGGTACCTGGGGTTGAACTCGTGGTGTTCGACATGGATTCGTCCGTTTCAGGATGTGCTCCACCCATCCGGCGAGGTGGATGCAGCAGGGAAGACTGGTTGCTGTGACTCGAGCCACATCAACGTCAACGTGAATGTTGCCTTCGTCGGCGCCGAATGTCAACGCGTACGTGGAAATAATGGCAAGAATCAACTTCGACGTTGACAAATTCGCGTGCCTCCTGCCACGATAAGAGAGCGACTCGTCAACGCTCGCGTTGAAGGGTGAGAGTGATCTGGGCGAGGAGCGCTTGCCTCCGGTAGCCACATCGACACGAGAGGTACTCGAATGAAGACAGTGCAAGGTGAGTTCACGGGCCCGAATGGCGCAACCGAGGTGGGCTTCAATCCAGACAGGCTGACCGAAGCCGAGGTCCGAACGGCTGTTGGCCGCGCAAACATTCCCTCGCTGCTGATGGTCGTATTCCAAACCACCGGGGACGAGAAGTGGCTCGAGGAACCGTACCGACCCACCCGAGGTAAGGGCCTCGGCGATCACGACTCCGGCGGTCTTGACGAGGCGGTGCAGAACGAGATTCGCGAAGCTGCTGTCTCCGCCATACTCGACCTGCAGAACGGCGCCCGACCGGCCATCGAGGCGCCGTCCCCCGAGCTCACCGTACGCATGATGAGCGTGTGCATGGGTGAACCCGTCGGTGCGGAGTACGGACCGATGCTCTCGCTCGAGCTGGCTCGCCGGGCGGCCCCGGAGTCGCCGCATCTTGCCCTCGATCCGATCGACGCCCCGGAAGGCTTCTCGGTCATCGTCATCGGCACGGGCGTCGCCGGCATCGCCGCCGCTCAGCAGCTCGAAGAGATGGGGCTGAACTACGTCATCCTGGAGAAGCAGCCCGAGGCAGGCGGGAACTGGTGGCAGAACACTTATCCCGGCGCCGGCGTCGACACGCCCAGCCACCTGTACTCGTTCTCGTTCGCCAAGAATGATTGGACTACGCATTTCGAGCTCCGTAACGAGCTTCAGGGCTACTTTGCTCGGGTCCTGAAGGACCTGGGCGCGGGAGAACGTGTGCGGTACGGAACCGAGGTGCGATCGGCGACCTACGACGAATCTGCAGCCCAGTGGACCGTCGAGGTGCGAAACCCGGACGGTTCTTCCTCGACCTTGCGGTCCGATGTGGTGATCAGCGCCGTGGGCGTGTTGAATCGACCGAAGAAGCCCACCCTTCCTGGCATGGACCAATTCGAGGGGATCAGCTTCCATTCCGCCGACTGGCCGGAGAACCTCGAACTCGACGGCAAGCGCGTCGCGATCGTCGGAACGGGCGCGAGCTCGATGCAGATTGCCCCGGCGATTGCCGATCAGGTAGCGCAACTGACGATCTTCCAGCGTTCGCCCCAGTGGGTGGCTCCGTTCGAGAAGTTCAGGATGCCTATCCCCATGGAGCTGCGGCGGCTCATGCAGACGTGCCCGATCTATCACAGCTGGTACTGGATTCGACTGTTCTGGCAGTTCGGCGACAAGGTCATCGAATCGTTGCGAGTCGATCCGGAATGGGATCACCCCGAGCGTTCGGTGAACGCCCGCAATGACGCGCACAGGGAGTACTTCACCCGGTACATCACAGCACAGGTCGGTGACCGGGAAGACCTGCTCGACAAGGTCATGCCGGACTACCCCCCGTTCGGAAAGCGCATTCTGCTCGACAACGGCTGGTACTCGACCCTTCGGAAGGACAACGTCGACTTGATCGACAGGTCCGTCGCGGGTGTGCGGGCAGAGGGGTTGGTCGACGATCAGGGCACCCAAACCGACGTCGATGTGATCGTGTGGGCTACCGGGTTCGAGGCCGCACGGTTCGTCAGCTCGATGGATGTGCGCGGCGTCGGTGGACTCTCGCTCCGCGAGGCCTGGACCGATGACGACCCCAAGGCATATTTAGGTGTGTCCGTACCCGATTTTCCAAACTTTTTCATGCTGGGCGGGCCGAACTCGTTCCCCGGCAGCGGTAGCTTCATGTTCTTCATGGAGGTCCAGATGCGGTACATCCGAGGCCTTCTCACCGAGATGTTCCGCAACGGAATCAAAGCGCTCGACGCAACACCCGAGGCGAACCGTGAGTACAACGAGCTCGTCGACTCGACGCATGCTCGAACCGTCTGGACCCACCGCGGAATGTCGACCTATTACCGCAACTCAAAGGGGAGGGTGGTATTCGTGATGCCGTTCTTGAACGTCGAATACTGGCAGATGACCCAGCGCCCCGACCTGGAGAACTACACCGCACGCTAATTCACCCACGAATAATGCCCCGGCGCCGTACACGGTGCCGGGGCACTGTTCGTCGGAGGAAGGACCTAGTCTTGGACGTGTGTCGAAGGTGGTTCGGCTGTGGGTTTTCGATCAAGCGGGTTGTGTCGCTGCCGTTGAATGAGCGAGGTCTCCGGTATCTGGGGTTTAGCGACCAAGAAAAGGACCTGAATATCGGACACCTCGTACCCAGCGAAGCGGTGCCGGGCCGGCCGGGGACACTGTGGACGCCAGTGTGGACTCGACCATCGCGAGGGGCCCACCAGCACGCGGCCGGCGCCCGCTGGGATCCCGACTCGCAGTTTGAGCCGCCCGGCGGGGTCGAGACCGAGCCTGCCGACCATGCGTTGGGGCGCTCCCGCGATGGGTGGACCACCAAGACGCATCTGGCCTGCGAGCAGGGTCGAAAACCATGGTCGATCATCGGTCTCCGCAGGTCAGCGTGCTGACAGTCCGCAGATCACCGCGGTTGTCGAAGCGATCAGCGTGCCAGGGTCCGGTCCTGGGCGGTCCCGGAATCGGCCGGACTGCGTTCTCGCGGACAAGGCCTACAGCAGCGCCGCGAACCGCACCTACCTGCGCACACGTGGGATCTGCGCGACCATCCCGGCCAAGGCCGACCAGGCCGCCAACCAGAAGAGGAAGGGCTCGTCCGGTTGGCGGCCAACAGCATTCGACGTCGAGTGCTACAAGCAGCGCCATGCAGTCGAGTGTGGCATCAACCAACTCGAGTAGAACCAGATACAAGCGTGCGGTTCGCTACACCTGAGGCGCCGCTACCACGTATCGATTCGCCGGCGCACGCTGGACGGGCGGTCCGGCCGCGGCGTGCTGATCACCGAGACGATCCAAGATCTGGTCGTTACTGGATCGATGACGTCGTCGATCTCGAAAACCGACGCAGCATTGATCGCCTTACCCTGCTGTTCGTACTGCTCGAGGTGAGCTCGGTAGGCCTGGTCCCGTTCGTCGTCGTCCTCGATGGCGTCGAGCTCACGGCGGAAACCGAGCTTCACGGCGCCTTCCGGCCCCATCGCACCGAGTTCACCGGTCGGCCATGCCACGATCGCGTCGGGAACACGAAAACTGCCCCCGGCCATCGCCTGGCCTCCGAGTCCGTACGCCTTACGCACGATCACGGTGCAGAACGGCACCGTGAGTGATGGCGCGATGACGAACAGGCGGCTGACGTGCCGCACCGATGCCGTTTGTTCCGCGTCGGGTCCGACGAGGAAGCCCGCCGTGTCGCAGAGCGACACGATCGGTATCGCGTAGGCCTCGCAAAGCTGCAGGAAGCGCGCCATTTTGTCTGCTTCGGCGCTTCCGATGGTCCCACCGGCACGGCTTCCGTCGTTGGCAACCACGCCTGTGGGCTGCCCTTCGATCCGTACCAGTGCAGTGATGATTCCCGGTGCGAAGTCGCGGCGCAGCTCCAGCACGGAGTCTTCGTCTGCGATTGTGTCGACGACGGTGCGCATATCGAAGGGGCGGCTGCGACGTTCTGGCACGACGTGCCGCAGCTGCCGCTGATCGGGTGCGCTCCAGGTTGTCGTGGACCGACGAAAATAGCCCAAGTAGCGTCGTGCGACGGCTACTGCTTCGGCCTCGTCATCGACGAGCACGTCGATGACACCGTTGGGGCCCTGAACTGATACGGGCCCGATCTCGTCCGCGCCGAAGGATCCGAGACCACCCCCCTCGATCATCGCAGGACCGCCGAGGCCGATGGTCGAGTCTTGTGTGGCGATGACGAGATCACAGGCTCCGACCAGGGCCGCGTTGCCTGCGAAGCATCGTCCTGACGCGATCCCGACTGTCGGCACGACCCCGTTGAGGCGGCCGAGTGCGACGAACGTTCCCAGATCCATCCGTGTTGCGCGAGACATGTCGTCTGTGTCGCCTGGCCTGCCGCCGCCACCCTCGGCGAACACGACGACGGGGGTTCCTCGTCGGCCGGCGAGGTCGAACATCCGCTCGGCCTTCTTGTGGCTCTGGAGGCCTTGCGTCCCAGCCAGCACGGTGTAGTCGTAGGCCAATGCTGCAGTCGGATAGGCGTCGACAGTTCCGAAGCCGGCGACGAGACCGTCTGCAGGTGTGGAGCCTTCGAGTTCAGCAAGTGATTTACGGCGGCGCTGTGCAGCGACCACGAGCGATCCGTACTCGTGGAACGGTTCGGGATCGAACAGGTCCTGCAGGTTCTCCCTGGCGGTGCGCTTGCCTCGATCGTGGCGACGTTCGACGGCGCCTGCGCGGGCTTGGTCGAGGGTTCGTCGGTGTCGAGCCAGGATGTCGTCGAGGTCGGATCGCGTGGCGGTGAGGTCGATCCGGTCGATCACAGACGCTTCCTCGGGCTGATGTCTGTCCGGTTCGATGACGGCGAGCAGTGTTCGGGCTGAGACCGACTGGCCGATCTCCACGTCGACTGCGATGACGGACCCGGTAACGGGCGAGCGTACGTCGGTTTCCATTTTCATCGCTTCGATGGTGACCAGGACGTCGCCGCGCTCGACGGTGGAACCTGCTTTCACCGACAGCGCGACGACGGTACCGGTCAGTGGAGTCCGAACGTCGATCGATGCCTCATCCGACACCGCCTCGCTTGCCGGGGCTTCCGTCACCAGGTGGTCGTCGATCGTCCGTGTCGTGGTTCGACCGCAGCGAAACGCGTCGCTGCCGAGGAACCATTGGAGTGTGGAGATATCGGTGTCGAGGTCATCGAGACGAACCTCGTCGAGGGATGATTTCAACTTTGCAGCGGCAGTGGCGAAATCACCGTCATGCCGGTGAACTATCACCTTTGCGAGCAAGGGGTCGTAACCGGTGCCGACCCGCATTCCGGGATGCAGGTGGGACTCGACTCGAAGGTGCGGTCCGGTGGGAAAACGCACTTCCTTCAGTCGGTCCGAACCATCTGGTCTGGGTCCTCCGGTGATCCTGGCCTCGATTGCGATGCCACGGGGGGTACCGAGGGCGCCGGGGGTGAGGTTCAGGTCCGGGAGAGTCCGGTAGTGCGCAAGGTCGAGTTGCAGACCCACCAGGTCCAGGCCGGTGATTTGTTCGGTGATGCCGTGCTCGACCTGCAGCCGGGGGTTGGCCTCGATGAAATACCACTGATCGGGGTCATCGGCGTCGACGAGGAATTCGAACGTCGCTAAGCCTCGCAGTGATACTGCGGAGGCGAGTGACAACGCAGCGGTGAACAGTGCCTCGCGGGTGGTGTCGGGTAAGAACTGCGCCGGCGCGATCTCGACCATCTTCTGGTGGCGACGCTGTCCAGTGCAGTCGCGGTCGAACAGGTGCATGGGGAATTTGCTACCGTCGCCGGCCACCTGAACTTCGATATGGCGGGCACGCGGGAGATATGCCTCGACGTAGACGTCGGGAATGCCGAAGCTACGTTCGGCTTCTGAACGGCACCTGTCGATGGCTTGATCGAGTTTCTCGAGATCGTCGACTATGCGCATGCCGCGCCCGCCGCCACCGGCGGCGGCCTTGACTATGACCGCGGTCGCGCCCAGGGACTCGGCGAAGTCGCGGGCCGCTGTCTTGGTGGTCGGGCCAGCTGTGGCGGGCAGCACCGGAACCGCGCATCGGGTGGCCAGTGCCCGGGTGGTGGACTTGTCCCCGAGAAGGCGCAGGGTCGGACCGTCCGGGCCCACGAACGTCAGCCCGGCCGCGGCGCATGCTTCGGCGAGCTCCGCACTTTCGCTGAGGAACCCGTACCCGGGGTGCACGATCGCTGCCCGGGTCGACGACGCCGCACTGCAGATGTTCGCCACGTCCAGATACGCCGACGGTCCGACGCCCGGGATCGGAATCGACTCGTCGGCACGCGTCACATGCGGAGAATCAGGCTCGTCCTCGCTGTACACGGCAACGGTGCGCAGACCTCGTGCGGCGGCAGTGCGCATGATGCGGAGCGCAACCTCGCCGCGATTGGCGATCAGCAACCCCGTCATGCGGGGGTGTCGGTGGCGGCGAAGCCGCCGTAACCGCCTTGGAAGAAGATCAGGGGAGATTCCGGGGTGTCGAGTTCGAGATGATGGACCCGTCCCACGACGATGTAGTGGTCGCCGGCGTGGTGCACGGCGTCGATCTCGCAGTCGATCCACGCCAGGGAACCCAGGATACGAGGCGTTCCCGACGGTGTCGGTGTCCAATCGACGTCTGCGAACTTGTCGTCGCCTTTTCGGGACAAACTGTGGCACACGTGCTGTTGATCGTCCCCGAGCACGTTCGCGCAGAATCTCTGCGCCGCAAGAATCTTGGGGAAGGTCGTCGACGACTTGTCGGGGAGGAAGGCCACGAGTGGGGGTTCCAGCGAGACGGAGGTGAACGATCCCACCGCCATGCCGACCGGTCGACCGTCGGAGGCGATTGCTGTCACCGCTACCACCCCTGTGGGGAGATGACCCAAGATGTTGCGGAACAGTCCTGGGTCGATAACCCGATCGTCGTCGACTACCAACGATCCCTCTGCCACTCCCGGGGTCCGGGTGCCGGTCATTTGATCGTCAACCCGGCGTCGACGGGCAGCATCACGCCGGTGACGTATCTGGATTCATCGGATACCAGCCAGGCCACGGCATTGCTGATCTCCTCGGGTTCGAGGATCTCGATCGGCAGCAGGTTGCTGATCGAGTTACCCATGTTGGCCGGATCTGCCAATGCCCCCGCCAACGCGGTGTTTCCCACCACCATCGGTGTGCTCACCCCGGTCGGGTGTACCGAGTTGACTCGAATGTTGTGCTCGGCCAGCAGCACGGCGTACTGGCGCATCAGACCCACCACCCCGTGCTTACTTGCGGTGTAGCCGATGCCCGCACCGGAGCTTCCCCCGACAGCTTTGATTCCGGCCGTCGAACTCGTCATCACGATCGATCCACCGCGTCCCTGCGCGATCATGCGTTCCCGCGCGACCTCGACGGTATTGAAGACTCCGACCAGATTGACGCCGATCACGTCCGCAAAGACTGCATCGCGATCCGGTTCGTGCGCTTGCTGCGGGGCGATGCCTGCGTTGGCCACCACGATGTCGACTCCGCCGAGCTCCGTGGCACCTTCATCGAGTGCGGCCGAGAGTGCCTTCTTGTCGCGCACGTCAGCTGTTCGGGCCACGATGCGGCGATCAAGTTTTTCCACGAGCGCGACTGTCTCGGCAAGATCGTCCTCCGTTGCCAGTGAATACGGCACCGAGTCGATCGAGCGGCAGATATCGACGGCAATGATGTCAGCGCCCTCCTCGGCGAGCCGTACCGCGTGGCTGCGGCCCTGTCCGCGGGCCGCGCCGGTGATGAATGCAACCTTGCCTTCTAGCGTGCCGCTCATACGGAATCTTCCTTTCGAAATGGACCGGGCCGGGCATTGACGAGGCATGGCGCCCAGCCCGAAATTCTGGGGCGTCTCACGACTCCACCTGCGACGGACAGCCGTCGACGAGTGCCACCGCTCGGCTGTGCCGGATGCCACACCGAACTGTGACGTGCATCGCTCTCTCGAAGCCTGCCTTCACACGGCAATTCTGTCAACTCAATCGTTGATTTGATCCACAGACGCGTAGATTGCAACACTGTGTGCACGGACATTGGAGGTTGACATCTGTGGCACGGCGCATAATGATCGGACCAGCGATCTACACCGACGTTGATCGCGGCGCGTGCGGGCGACAACGGATGCGCACAACCAGTTTCGTCCCGAAGGAGTGCAGATGACCGACATCGAGACCAGGGTGCGACGGCTCGAAGATCGCGCCGAGCTTCAGGACCTCGCGGTTCGATACTTCTTGGCGTCCGACTTCGACGACTTCGACGCCATCGCCGACGCCTTCGCGCCCGAGGGGACCTTTTCCGCGGGAGGTTTCCCCGGTGCGACCGGCGGAAGCGGGATCGCCGACATGATTCGGCAAGCGCGAACGGCGTTCGGCACCACGATCCACACGCCGCACTACGTGCTGGTCGAGTTCGTCGACGACGATCATGCCACCGGCCTCGTCGGTGCCCATCTCGAAATCGCGACGGGCGGCACGACCGTGTTCGGTGCCGTGCGCTACGAAGACGAGTATATCCGAGTGGATGGCCGCTGGCGATTCGCTTCGCGCAACATGCGTACCGTCCACGTGGGCCCCTGGGACGACGTCGCATCGTCGTTGACCACGGAGTTGCCGGTCCGTTGGCCTGGTGCCGACGCCGCACCGTCCGACTATCCCGTCAACGCCTGACCCTCGCGGCGCGTCCGCACCCGAGGTGCAGTCGACTGCGGGGAGCCGCCCGCAAGTAATTCCGACGTCGCCGGAAATCTACGACGACGTTGACAAATCAAACCGGAGGGTCCAGTTCGTCGGATCGAACCGGGCCATACAAGTCGCATTGAAGGAGATCCTGATGACTGCCACCCGCGAGGTGTCCACCCGCGAGCTCACCGAGCTCGTCGAAAAGGGAAAGATCGAACGGGTTCTGTTCGATTACGCCTACAACCTGGACATGAACCTTCCTGATCAGCTCGCCGAGCTGTTCACGGAGGACTGCTACGTCGCCTACGGGCCCGACTTCGGCGCCGAAGGACGCGCTGCCTACCGCGAGACACTCGACGGCATCGGCACCTTCTTCACCGCCACCAGCCACCACGTGTCGAACGTCGTCGTCGACTTCTCCGAGGATCTGACCTCGGCCAAGGTCCGTTCGGTCCTCTACGCATGGCATCGGTACACCAAGGAAGGCAAGGCTGACGGCTACTTCTTCGGCCAGTACCACGACGACTTCGTGTACGACGACGAGAACGGCTGGCGCTTCGCGCGGCGGGAACTGCGTGCGTCCGGTGTCGTCGACTTCCACGTCAAGAAGCAGATTCCGATCGGACGGGCATGACAGCGGTCGCCGAGACCAAACCGGACGCTCAGTTCGAGAACCTGCGGATCGAGCATCGGGGCCCCATCAGTTGGATCGTCCTGAACCGACCGGACAAGGCCAATTCGCTATCGAATGAGCTGCTGGACGAGTTCAGTGCGGCGTTGGCCGCGCTGGCCACCTCCGGAGGTCCGGTCATCGGAATCCGCGGCGCCGGCAAGGGCTTCTCGGCCGGCTACGACATCGGTCAGGTCGGTAAAGTGGTAGCGGATCCGGATCCCGTGGCCGACCGAGAGCGTTTGGCTCGCAACGTCAACCGATTCCTCGCGATCTGGGATCATCCGAAACCGGTGATCGCCGCCGTACACGGCTACTGCATCGCAGGAGCCACCCAGATGTGCGTGTTCACCGATGTCACCTTCGTGGCACGCACCGCGAAGATCGGTGAGCCGGCGATCCCGCTCGGTGGTGGGTACATCGCCCCCCTGTGGGCCCCCCTGGTCGGCCCCAAGCGGGCCAAGGAACTGGCATTCGTGCCTGGCAATTCGATCGACGGCACGACAGCGGTCGAGTGGGGCTGGGCCAATCACGCCGTGGACGAGCAAGACCTGATCGGCGAAGTCGAAGCACTTGCTGCTCGCATGGCACGCACGCCGTCGGACATTCTGCGGATCAAGAAGCTGTCCATCAACAAGACGATGGAAGCAATGGGCGTGCGCACCGCGGCCCAGGGCGGCGCGGAAATGGATGCCCTGCTCCATCTGTCGCCGTCGGTGGCCGAGGTTCGCAGGTTCGTGGCCGAGGTGGGCCTGAAGGGCGCTATCGCTGCCTACCGCGAACCCGTGGAACTGACCGATCAACCTGTGGCAGAAAAGTACTGAGGAAGGACTTACCGTGAGCAGCGGAATCTTATTCGAGCTGGACAATCACGTCGCACGAGTGACGCTCGATCGCCCCAAGGCACTGAACTCCATCGATCCCGAGATGGACGCGGCGCTGTTCGAGGCATGGACCGAGATCAACTCGAATCCCGACATCTGGGTCGCCGTGCTCGGAGCGACGGGGGAGAAGGCCTTCTGTGCCGGCGCCAACGTCAGCGGAGGGACGGAAGGCGATGGCCGCAGGATGGCGCTCGGCGGTGGACTCACCGGCGTCGGTGGGCCCATGCTGACTCTTCGTAAGCCTCTGGTCGCGGCCGTTCAGGGCTACGCGATCGGCGGCGGTTTCGAACTCGCCATGTGCGCCGACATCATCGTCGCGGCGGACAACGCCCAGTTCGGTATTCCCGAGACCAAGGTGGGCATCATCGGCGAGGCCGGCATCATGCACCGTGCGATTCGGCAGCTGCCGCATCACATCGCGATGGCCTTGATTCTCACCGGCGAGCGCATCGATGCCCAGCAAGCCGAGCGTTATGGCCTCGTCAACGAGGTCGTGCCGTTCGAGAAGCTGCTCGAAACTGCGACGTCGTGGGCAGAGCGAATCGCCTCGGCGTCGCCCCTCGCCGTTCAGGCGGCGAAGGACGCTGTTCTGTCGCGCGCGGGTTGGCCGCTCGACGTCGCGCTGGCAACCCGGTACGAGCCGATCGAGGCCTACGCGACCAGTGCGGACAGGCTCGAAGGCAGGGCAGCCTTCGCCGAGAAGCGTGCAGCGCAATGGACGGGGCGCTGACAGTACCTTCGTGAGGTGCGCTGGGTCGGGATGATCGTTTCCCGGCCCAGCGCACAGTCAGGTCTTCGTCCTCGCGCCCTCCAAGAACAACGCGCAGAAAGCCTCGGTGGTCTGCTTGGCATCCACGTTGCGCATCCCGGGTTTGAGCCACCGATGTGTCCACTTCACCATCCCGAACAGCGACTTCGCCATCAGCTGCACCGGTACCTCGCCACGCAGGGTGCCCTCGTCGACGCCCTGTTGCAGGGTGTCGAGGACAAGTGTTTCGAAGCGTTTGGTCTTACGGGCCATCTCTTTGCCCCAAGAAGTTGCGTCCAGCTGCAACTGAGTCATGTCCTCCTGGATGTACACGTGGACGAAGGGATAGTTCTGGCCGTATGAGTTCATCTGTTGCTCGACGAGGCGGCGCAGCTTTCCGGTTGCGTCGTCGTCGCTGACGATGATGCCCTCGGCAACCGCGATGTTCTCATCGAGAACATCAACCAAGATGTAGTGGAAAAAGCCTGAAACAGCCCCGTCTTGCTCGCGAAGTAGTAATAGATCGACGCCCTGTCGGTCTCGAACCGCTCGGCAATCTCGTGGAGCGTTATCCCTTCGAAGCCCTTCTCCTTGAAGACATCGGCTGCGGTCCGCAACAGTTCCTGGCACTTGGCCTGATAGTTGGGGCTGCTGTCGTACTGAGCCCTGCGACGGCGTCGGCTCATGCCACTGGTGGCTGCGGTCGAAGTAGGCATTGTCGAACTATACGCCGCGGATCGCAGTGACTGATCAACATTGTCGTAGATTCCCGCGCGGATCGAATTGTTCAGGTGAAGAGAAGTTCCCGAGTAGTAGTTGTCGTTCGAACGCGGCCATCCGTTGCGATCGGCGAGGTCGACCCACGGCGGCAATGCCGCACATCGGTCTCGAACCTGTCGGGGGGCCGCAGGCGAGATCTCACTGCCGAGTACCGGTCGACGCAGAGCAATCTGCTGCATCGGTCATCTACAACAAGAGTAAGGAGTTCCTCGAGCCGGCATCGACAAAAATCAACTCCAACGTTGACAGCGGGACGTGGGTCGCTTAACGTTGACATCAACACGACCCTCTGCGCGCAGCACGCGAAGTCTGTGCCATGCATTCAGAATTCGGCAGCGCAATCGCTGACGACGACCGACAATTGAGGACGACATGACTGACTTCGGCGACTGGTGCACCGTCACTCCGCTCGGCGACCTGTTGGTGCGTGGAGCACACGCACATCCCGACCGCGACTTGATCGTATTTCCCGACGAGCGTTTCACCTACGCCGAAGTACTCGAGCGTGCCGTCGCGATTGCACGCGGGCTGTTGGCCATGGGAGTCCAGTCCGGGGACCATGTCGCGCTCCTGGCACCGAACGGTATCGAATTCGTCGAGGGATTCTTCGGATCGGCCTTGATCGGGGCAGTCGTCGTACCGCTCAATGCGCGGCACAAGGCCAAGGAACTGGGCTATATCATCGAGAACGCGGATATCACCGCGCTACTGACAGTGTCCAGCCCCGACGCCTACGTCGATTTCGTTCAGGTGCTGCACGAAGCGCTACCGTCGTTGACGACGACTGCCGGCGGCGACCTCGACCTACCCGAAGCGCCGCGTCTGCGGCGTGCGCTACTACTCAAGGGCGGGGACCAGCTCGGATTCACTTCCAGGGCGGACCTGGATACGGCAGCGGCGACCGTTGACCCGTCGATCGTCCATCGACATCGCCGACGGGTCAGGACACGGGATATCGCCGCGATCCTGTACACATCGGGGACGACCGCCCACCCCCGTGGATGCATGCTCACCCACGAATCGATGACGCGCGGCCCGGTGGAGCGCGCGACCGGGCGCCTGTCGGCGGGAGAGCGCCACATCAGCTGGGCCGGCGGACCACTGTTCCACATCGCTGCGCTGGCCCCCCTGATCGGCGCGATCGGTGCCGGGGGAACGTTCCTGACCGATACGTTCTTCGAACCTGGTCGCGCCATCGAGCTGATCAGGGCCGAGCGGCCGACCTGCGTCTGGCCCTGGTTCCCCGGACCGATGCAGATGATGATGTCGCACCCGGATTTCGACGCGGCCCAGTTCGACTCGATCCGGTACCTGTTCCTGATCGGCCCACGGGTCCTCATCGAACAGGTTCAGAATCTGTTCCCGGCGGCCGAACTGATGGCCGCATGCGGAATGACGGAAACGACCGGAATCTATGCGCTCAGCGAGCCGGACGAGTCGTTCGAGGATCGAAGCGGTGCACAAGGTAAGGCCGTGCCGGGCGTTGAGATTCGTATCGTCGATCCATTCGACGGTGCGGAGCAGCCGGTGGGGGTTCCCGGTGAGATCTTGATCCGAGGGTATTGCGTGACCGAGGGGTACTACAAGGATCCCGTAAAGACCGCCGAGTCGATCGATTCGGACGGCTGGTTGCGGACCGGGGACCTCTACAGTCGTACCGAGTCGGGGTGCCTGGTGTTCCACGGACGGCTCAAGGACATGCTCAAGGTCGGTGGCGAGAACGTCGCGGCCATCGAAGTCGAGTCGTTCCTCTGTGAGCATCCTGCGGTGTTGACTGCCGCTGTGATCGGCCGCCCGGACGACCGGCTCGACGAAGTGCCGGTGGCCTTCGTCGAGGTCCGAGAAGGCCATCAGCTCACAGAAGCCGAGTTGATCGAATTCTGTGACGGCAGGATCGGCCGGTACAAGGTTCCCCGCGCGGTCTTCTTCGTCGAGGCGGGGGCGTGGCCGATGTCGGCGACGAAGATCAACAAGCGAGGGCTCAAAACACAACTGGCGACGCCGGCTAAGTCAATGAGTACAGCCGGATGAGTTCCGTGACAGTCGGATTCGACACCCAAGATCTTCGTGTGTTGGCGGAAGAGATTTTGGAAGGAGTTCAGGATGGAGCCGGCCTCGATGAGCAAACTCGTGTGCTCACACATATCGCGGTTCGCGCGGTAGCAACGACGATGGATGTCGCGGGTACCGGCCGCTACATCGAGGAAGCTCTGGACCTGGGCCTCGACGCTGCACAAATTCAGGAAGCGTTGACGGTGGTATCGGGACTCGGGGTGCACACACTGTTCGAGTCGTCCAGACAGCTGTCGAGTGCCGTTCGCCGCAGAAACGGCGGCGAAGACGCACCGCTCGATCAGACGCAGCAGAACCTGTGGGATCGCCACATCGGCACCGACCCGTACTGGCAGCGCATGGAAGCCGAGCTTCCGGGCTTCTTCGACGCACTGCTCAGGATGTCACCGGAAACGTTCGTGGCGTTCTTCGACTACTGCGCGGTGCCGTGGAAGAGTCGGGCACTGCGGGCGGTGACGAAGGAATTGATCTCTCTGGCTGCCGATTCCACTCCAACCCACCGATACAAGCCCGGGTTCCTGCTGCACCTGAGAAACGCGCTCGACCTCGGCGCCGGTGCCCGCAGTATCCGTGAGGTTCTCGAAATCTCGGCGGCCGCTCCCGAGCACCGCGGCGTCGGCTGACCGTAGCCGTCTTTGCTCCCGCGGGTCGACACGAAAGGCACTACCGCTGCCGCGAACCGAGTGTTTCACTCCAGTCGGGCTCAGGTCGCTGCCGCGAGTGAGGCTGCCACTTGGGAGCGGCGGGCTACTCCCAACTTGCGGAGCATGTGCGCGACGTGCCCCTCGACGGTTCTGACGGACAGGACGAGCCGGTCCGCGATCTCCCTGTTGGTGAGTCCGTGTGCCACGTATTGTGCAATGTCCATCTCCCGGGGTGAGAGTCCGACCACCGGATGTGACGACGTCGACGGGCTGTCGTCGGGCTCCTCGTCCAGGGCATAAGCGATGAGTTCGGCTATCGACAGTGTCGACCCGCGACGACGCGCTGCCATGTAGACCTCGTCTCCGAGCGAAGTCCGCGCACGGGATTCGTACACCTCTCTCCGTTCGACCCAGTGCCGGGATCCGTAGAGCTGCATGCCGAACGATTCCCACATCGACGATGCTGCACCGAGAAGTACGGCGGCGCGTTCCCCGGAGCCTGCCGCGGCTTCTGCCCAGGCGAAAAGGTCGGTGACCAAGGTTGCTCCGACCGTGTCGTCGAAGGCGCGGTTGAGCGCGAGGGCGTTCATTGCGTGAGTGATGGCCCCGTCGTGGCGTCCGCGAACCAGCTCTACCAATCCCAATCCGTACACCGCGTACGACAACATCCATTTCTCTCCGGTAGCCGATGCCTGCGCGTAAACGAACTCGAAGTTCTCGGCAGCGCGTTCGGTCTCGCCGCGCGAGCTGCAGAGCATTCCCATCTCGATGTGAGCCGTCCACATCAGATCGGTAATGCCGGGGAGACGCTCGTATAGTGCCAACGCGTCCGACAGGTGGCGTTCGCCGGCCTCGAAATTACCGCCGAGGTAGGTGTTGAGGCCTTGCGTCTGCAGGGCGAATGCCAGTGTCGCATCGTCACCGAGTTCGCGTGCGCATCGCGCGGCAGCAGCGAGCGCTCGGGCCGCCTGGACTCTCTCGCCCTGCATCGTCTGCAGCAATCCCAATGTCGCGTTGAGCTGAGCTACGACATCATCGGCCGTGTCGTCGTGACCGAGGAACTCGGTCACCCACATCCGGTGTTCTCGTACCGAAAATGCCGACGACCACAGGAACCAGGTTGCGACGAGGCTCGACGCGAGGTGCAGCGTCTCGTGATTCCGGTCGCTCAGCGCAGTCTGTAATGCCGACCGCAAGTTGGCGCGGTTCTCGCGAAGCCGGGCGCTCACACGCTCCTGCTCGGCCCCCGTCCATGATCGGCGGGCGGTGCGCACCAGTTCAGCGCACCAACGCACGTGTGCCACCCGTAGCTCGGCCTTCTCGCCATCGGACAGTTTACCGGCACCGAAGTGCCGAATCGTTTCCAGCATCTTGAACCGGACGCCTCCCTCGCCGGTGGTGCGCTGTAGCACCGACTTGCCGATCAGACCGGTGATCGTATCCAAGATACTCGCGGCGTCGACAGGACCACCGGCACAGACACTTTCGGCCGCGGCGAGGTCGAATCCTTCGGAGAACACGGACAATCGAGCCCAGAGCACCTGCTCCTGCGCAGTGCAGAGATCGTAACTCCACTCGACCGTCGCATGCAGACTTCGATGTCTACTCGGCCCGCCGCGGTTACCCGTTATCAACAACGCCAGCCGGTCGTCGAGACGTTCCGCCAGATCTTCTACGGACAGCGCGGTCAAGCGAGCACAAGCCAGTTCGATAGCCAGCGGCATACCGTCCAGTTGTGTGCACACCCGGCGGGCAGCGTCCCGACTCGAATCCGTGATGAAGAATCCGGACAAGGCGGCCGAGGCGCGGCTCTCGAACAACTCGATGGCCGGACCCGGCCTGTCCGGGTCACGGTGGTCGGTCATGGACAGTGGATCGAGGACGAGCACGTGCTCTTCGGGAATCGACAGCACTTCACGACTGGTGGCCAGAATCTTCACATGTTCGGTGTTCCGCAACAGAAGCGAGATCAACTCGGCGCACGCGCTGACGAGATGCTCGCAATTATCCAGCACCAGCAACAGGTGCTTATAGCGGATCGATTCGAGGAGCGATTCGGTTGCACTTCGTTCCGGTGCATCTCGCTCGTCGAACCCCAGGGCGTCCAGAATCGTCTGGGGGAGCAGAGTCTCGCTCCGCAGGGACGCCAGCTCCACGAAGCGGACTCCATCGGAAAATGCCCGACGGTACGTAGCTGCCGCCTCTGCCGCGAGTCTGGTCTTGCCGATACCACCGGGGCCGGCGACAGTGATGAGTCGGCTGTCGCCGAGTAGTACCCGGATTTTGTCCAGGTCTTCGCTGCGACCGACGAAACTCGTCGAGAAGAGTGGAATATCGGTCCCAGTGGACGTGCGGATGCTCGATGTGCTGCTGCCGGTCGTTCGTGAACGCTCCTCCTTGACGCACCGGACCGCGCTCGCCAGCGTATTTCGCGACCCACTCCATTCGAGTTCCCGATGCAGTTGTGCCACTGTCACATTCGGATCCGCGTCGAGCGCCGCGGCGATGCGGGGTCGGAGGGCGTCGGCTGACGACCCAGACCGTGGTCGGTGGTCCCGCGGGGGTGCCTCGAAGTTCAGGGCGCGCCGCACCGTGTTGCGCGAGACCTTCAAGCGCGTCGCGATGCCCGAGACCGATTCACCGGATTGTCGAAGCTCGACTATCTCGCGCCACTCGTCAGCGTTCACTGTGCTCTTTCGTCCGCGTACATGGTTGTGATGGGTGACACTGCTCGATCATGCCCGTGCCGGGGCGCGTGGTCAAGATCTGACAACGCGCACATTGACAACTAGTGAGCGGTTCATGAGCGACAGCATGGCGTCTTGACCTGCATCAATCACGCCGCGCCGGGATAAGTGGTGAACCGAGTGCAACTACGGTTTCGTGCACGGCGCAGACAGTACACAGTGATACAGGTCATACCCGAACAGATCGCCGCACAGACGGAGCATCCATGAGCACGCCGGAACAGAACATCGCCTCAGCCAACAATTTCGCAAAGGTCTTCTCCACGGGCGACGTGGAACAGATCCTCGACACGCTCCACCCCGAGGCGACCTATTGGGTGTCCGGGGGTATCGACGGAATGTCGGGAAGCTATGACAAGGACGGTCTCGGTGCGCTGCTGAGCGGGGTCACTTCAATATACGAGAACGGCGCTCTCGAGATCACCCCGACTGCGGCGATCGCGCAAGGAGACAAGGTCGCCGTCGAAGCCACCTCGTACGCGAAGTTGAAGAACGGCAGGGTCTATCAGAACCAGTACCACTTCCTGTTCGAGTTTCGCGACGGGAAGATCCTGTCGGTCAAGGAGTACATGGACACCAAGCACGCATACGACATCTTCTATGCCTGACAAAAGGTCTCATACCAGCACAGGGCAATCGACCACAAATTCGTAGAAAGGCAGTTCACGATGGCAATGGAAACAGGACTCATCGTCCACCCGTACATGCGCCCCGAACGGACCGCGCGCCAGACGTTCGACTGGTGCGTCCAGCAGGCCATCGAGACCGACAAGATCGGCTTCGACTCGATCATGTTCTCCGAGCACGCCTCTCAACGTTGGGAGAACATCCCCAACCCGGAGCTGATCATCGCAGCAGCCGCACGCCAGACCGAGCGGATCAAGTTCGCGCCGATGGCTCACATCCTTCCCCACCACAATCCGGCGAAGCTCGCGATCATGGTCGGCTGGCTGTCGCAGATCCTCGAGGGCCGATACTTCCTCGGCGTGGGTGCCGGCGCCTATCCGGACGCCTCGTACATTCATGGCATCAAGAATGGTGAAAACACACAGTTCACCAACGAGATGGTCCGCGAGTCCCTCGACATCATGGAGAAAATCTGGAAACGCGAACCCTTCTTCTACGAGGGACGTTTCTGGAACGCCGGCTACCCGGAAGAAAAGCACGGCGACGAGGGCGACGACCAGCACAAGCTGGCCGACCTCAGTCCGTGGGGTGGTGCACCGGAGATCGCCGTGACCGGATTCAGTGCCAAGTCGCCATCGATGCAGTTCGCGGGCGAGCGCGGATTCCGACCGATGTCGATCTTCTCCGGTCTAGATGCATTGAAGATGCACTGGGACATCTACTCCACAGCCGCGGAGGCCAATGGGCACGTCGCCGACCGTTCGCGCTACCACGTGTCCCAGACGGTGTTCGTTGCCGACACGGACAAGGAGGCGAAGCGGCTCGTGATGGAAGGGCCGATCGGATACTGCTTCGAGCGCTACCTCATCCCCATCTGGTGGCGATTCGGCATGATGGACGGATTCATCAAGGACGCCGGAGCAGACAGGGCCGACGTCGACCTCGAATGGGTTGTCGACAACGTATTCTGTGTGGGCTCACCGGACACCGTGGTAGACAAGATCAATACGTTGTTCGAGGCCAGCGGCGGGTGGGGCACGTTGCAGATCGAATCGCACGACTACTCCGACGACCCGGCGCCGTGGTTCAATTCGCTGGCAATGATCCAGAAGGAAGTGGCTCCCAAGATCTCACTTCCTACAGCGGTGACGGTGTAGTCCTCGGATCGAACGAAGGACAGCAATGAACATAGCGGTGATGAGGGCACAGCAGCCCTCATCACCGCTACATCTCAGGAAACGGCCCATCACATCCGACGAGATAGCCCCGGTGGATATTCCGGGCAGGCGATGCCCATGCCCTAGTGAAGCTCCGTCGCGAGACGAAGGAGTTCGATCGGGCATCCATCCGACCCCGGTGCCCAGAACACCGATGTATCTCCAGGGGCGTGAACCGGGCAGGACGTCAGTTCACTGCGACCGTCTCGTGGGTGCCTTCCACATGCACGTTCGGCACGACCTCCGTCGCGAACAGGCGCAGCGACTCCACCCATGGTGCCGGATCATCCAGAGCGTCATGGGTGTTGACGGCCAGCTGGCCGTACCGGAAGCCTGCCAGCTCGAAGGTCTTCTCGATCTTGGCGATGACCGTTTCGGGGCTGCCGCACAGCCAGACGTGGTCGGCCAGGTAGTCCAGGTCGACATCGTCGATGTCGACCTTCTTGTCGGCGTCGTCGATGAAGCCCTGAAGAATCCGGTACTTCTGGTAGACCGGCATCAGGTACTTCTTCCACGCATGACCCAGGGCGCCGTTCTTGGCCTGCTCCTTGGCTTCCTCGTCGGTCTTTGCCACGTATACGTCGCGGGCGATCTTGAAGTTCGCACCCTGCGGCGTGCCACCGATGGACCGGACGGCCTCGGAGTACGTATCCCACTGTGACCTCAGTAGCGCAGACCCTCCGTAGAAGGAGATGGGGGTCCATCCGCGTTCACCGGCGAGTCGGTGGGAGGGGGAGTTCTTGCTCAGACCGGTGACGGCGATTTCGAGACCGTCTGCGCCGCCGTGCGGCGAATGATCTGCGGTCAGGTGGTACTCCTCGCCTTCCTTGACCTTGAATTCGCCATGCGATGCGACGCTACCGGGATCGATCTGTCCGTCCAGGCGTGCGGCCTTGTAGTACTTGCCTTCGAAGTCGAAGGGTTCCTGACGCCACACCTTGTCCATCACCTCGAGTCCCTCCATCAATCGAGGGTGGGCTTCGGACAGGTCACCGGGCTGACCACGCAGTACCGCCTCGTTCTCCCAGGATCCCGCGCCGACGCCGAGGAAGTAGCGGTCTTCGAGCAGCTGCGAGGTGTACCCGACCTGGATGGCGAGCGTCGACGGGTTGTGCAGCGGCACGATGTGCGCCATCGGCGCAAAACGCATCCGCTCGGTGATCTGCGCTGCCGCGACGATCAGCAACTCAGGGTTGGGAATATTCTCCCACGCCTGCATGCCGTGCTCGCCGACCATGAAGTCGCGGTAACCGAACTTGTCGGCGGCCGCCGCGAGCAGCAACGAGTACTCGAACGTCTCCTTGTCCTTACGCCCGGGGCGCATGTACGGGGTGTGAAAAATTCCGCATTCCATCTCTTGATCTCCCAATCTTTTGTCATCATCGACGTATCGGTCTCGGTCGTGTCGACGGTGCAGCACGTTCCGGTCGGACGCGAGAATGCTCCGTTCGTTCAGTCACTCGTTGCGGGATTGCATCGTTCATGCGAATCCGCGGATTCGCGCCGGCCCGATGGGCGATAAGCGCGAACGGTCGAACACGGGCTCTGGGCATCCATCCGGCAACGTGCCTCGGTGTGTTGCCGGGAGGCGCAGACCGATCACCGCACCCTCCAGGATAGTGGTGATCATCATCACTGTCAACTGCTACGTTGACGTTGATTCTTGGCCGATGGTCGCAAAAGTGCTGTACAACGCGCCTCGCGATTCGCTGCAACTGGCGGCGTGATGTCGGCATGGTGTCGATTCATCCGATGGTGTGCATCAGTGAACGGGTTCGTACCACGTCGGCAGAGAGTGCTGCGATCAGCTCTTCTTTCGACGCGAAGGCGGCCTGACCCCGCACCCAATGCTCCAGTTGCACAGTGACAGTGAGGCCGTAGAGGTCGCCGGAGAAGTCGAGTAGGTGAGCCTCGAGCAACCGGACACCCGACCGGCCGTAGAATGTGGGTCGCTTGCCGATCGAAATGGCGGCGGTAAAAACCGAGCCGTCCGGCAGCGTGCAGCGACCGGCCCACACTCCGTCTGCTATCGAGTTGGAATCCTCGAGTTCGAGGTTTGCAGTGCGGAAACCCAGTTCACGGCCGCGCTGATCCCCACGCACCACCGTCCCGACAACGTAGGTGGATTGCGGGTCGGCGTCTGCCCTGTATTGCGAGGGAAGGCCTGGGTCGGTCGGAGCGGAATCGAACGACTGACTGATGCTCATGCCGAAATGCCACATCATGGTACGAGCGTCGGGCGAGAAGTTGAGCAGAATCGGTGAGCGATATCCACACTCGCGCACGACCTCGACCAGGTCTGCATTGACGTCGGTCAACAGCACATCACCGTTGCGTCGGCGCGCCACGATCACTGTGCCATAACCATGTTCGGCGACCGCGGCCAAAGCCGTTGTGGCAATGTCGGGCGTCAGGTGCGGTGCTGGATCCATCTCGATTTCCAGCCGCACGATGGGCGTGGCGATACCCGGCGAGGAATTGAGAGAATAGGCGACATATTCGATATCGGTGACATCGCTGCGATATCCGACGCAATGCACATACCCCAGTGCCGTCTCCCGGACCAGCGTGAACTGTGTGTGAAGATGCGATTCGACCATGCGCCGGTAGGTGACTACGTCCTCGATGGAGACAACGCCCAGACCGTGGGCGGCGGCGAACCGCTGCGCCTCCACGGAACTGGAGATGCAGGTCGGATCATCATCGGAGACCAGCGCCGTGAAGGTTCCGGCTTGTCGTAGGCCCGCCACGCTCGCCAGGTCGACAGCGGCTTCAGCGGCAGCCCGGCGCGACAGGACGCCGGCGGGATCCGTTCGCACCGGCAACACATGTCCTGGCCTGGTGAAGGCATCGGCGGCGCTGGAGCCGTCCGACAGCATGCGTAGTGTCCGGGCCCGGTCCGCGGCCGATATGCCGGTGCCCGGCCCGACGGCGTCGACGCTCACGGTGTACTCGATGCCGGAATGGTCACGGTCCTCGCCAACCATTCTGGTCAGCTGCAGGCGGTCGCATTCGGTACCGGGAAGTGCAGCACAGATCAGACCGGAGCCGAACCTCACCATGAAGGCGATGGTCTCGACCGTTGCCTTCTCGGCCGCGAGTACGATGTGCGCGTCGTCCGCCGGATTCGTGCCTGTCAGCACAACTGGTCGTCCGGCGCTGAGATCGGACAAGGCGCGTTGTACCCGGGTGGTCGGACAGTCCATCGTCGGCCTCGCTTCTTCCAGGGTGATTGCCAATCCTCTGTGACGAGCGTCGCAAAGATGGCCGATTCTGTCAACATCAACGTGGACATTGAGAGTTTCTGTGGATCGCCACCGTGGCCATTCAGGATCGTTGCTGGTGCATGCCCGAGTGGCAGACCGGTGCCCAGAAGATCCGAAGTGGGCGAGCGCAGGTGTGTGTCCTTGGTGTATGCAGGGTTCGCCCGACGACGGTCAGGATCTGTCCTGCACTCATCTGGCCTGGTCGGGGTCTCGACATAGCACACGGCAGCGTTACGTCTCCGTCTGTGCGAAATCCTCCACAGGACGTTCATGAACTTCAGTTCTTCGCGGATCGCTTTGGTGGTCGTGGCACGGGGGCGATCGGTGGGGTTGCCGGGTCTTGGTTGCCGATAGCGTCATCATGCGTTGACGCGGAGTTCATTCAATGAAATGTGTACCAGTGAAGAACGTGTCGATGTGTCCGATTCAGGTCCGATCTCCGCATGAGCGCACCCGCGACAGCATCGGAGGGGAAGGAGCGCTCGGACTGTTCTACCGTCTGACGATCAGTGCGTTCCCCTGGCCACCGCCGCCGCACAGCGCCGCCGCGCCGACGCCACCGCCGCGGCGCTTCAACGCGTACGCGAGCGACAGCGCGAGCCGTGCGCCGGACATACCGACGGGATGCCCGAGTGCGATTGCTCCGCCGTTAATGTTGACCGTGTCGGCGTCGATGCCCAGTTGACGAATCGACTCGAGTGCCACGCCGGCGAAAGCCTCGTTGATCTCCACGAGATCGAGATCGTCCACCGTCAGAGCGCCGTCCTTCTCGAGAGCCTTCGAAATTGCGTTGGCGGGCTGGGGCAGCAGTGACGTGTCCGGACCGGCGACGAACGCGGACGTCCCGAGCTCGGCCAGCCATTCGAGACCGAGTTCCTCTGCCTTTGCCTTGCTCATCAGAACGACCGCGGCCGCGCCGTCGGACAGCTGTGACGCCGAACCGGCGGTGATGGTGCCGTTCTCGCGGAATGCGGGCCGGAGCTTACCGAGACTCTCCGCAGTCGTGCTGCCGCGGATGCCCTCGTCGGCGGTGACCGTCGTCGAACCGCGGCGTGACACGATCTCCACGGGAACGATCTCGTCGGCGAACGTGCCGTCCTCGGTCGCGGCAGCAGCCCGCTCGTGCGATCGCGCAGCGAAGGCGTCCTGCCCTGCGCGATCGAGGTCGGTGCCCTGGACGTAGCGTTCGGTCGCCTCGCCCATCGAGAGGTCGTCGAACGCGCAGATCAACGCGTCGCGGTCCAGTGCATCGTCGAGTGCGGCTGCACCGTACCGAAATCCGACGCGTGCTCCGCGTGCGAGGTAGGGGGCGCCGGTCATCGATTCCATGCCCCCGGCGACGACGATGTCGGCGTCGCCGGACTTGATGAGCCGATCTGCGTCGATGATCGCTTGCAGTCCGGACAGGCACCGGTTGTTGATCGTGACCGCGGGAGTGGTGAGTGGAATGGCTTCCGCTGCCGCTGCCTGGCGTGCCGGGTTGGGCCCGACACCTGCCTGGACGACGTTGCCCATGATGACCGCGTCCACCGCGCCCCCGTCGACGCCGGCCCTCGCCAGGGCCCCGCGGATGGCGTGCCCCCCGAGTTCGACGGCAGTCAGCGAGGCGAGCGCTCCGCCCAGCTTTCCGATCGGGGTACGAGCCCCCGCTACCAATACCGTCGCTGTCACGTGCGTCTCCTCTAAGGTCCTTCGACCGACCACCGGCCGCGTGGTCAACAGTAGCGTAGATTGGCCCGATGTCGCCGCTTCATCGGCCACCCCACCGGCACATGCGTTCGAGGGCCGGTGGGG